>JADHQF010000131.1 GCA_016778085.1 Luminiphilus sp.
TCGCGCCCGGGAATCGGGCACGGACTGGGTAGCGCCGCGCTGCTGATAACTTTCATGATTGCCGCCTCGCTGTGAGGCAAACAGAGTAGGGGGCGACGCGCTGTGTCTCAAGTGCCCCCTTAGGGGTAGTCGTCAGCCTTGGTTGAGGCCCATTGACGGACGCTCTGAACGAATGGCCCAGTGCGCCTCATAGCGTCAAGGAGAGGCGGGCAATGCGCCGGGCGGGAAGCCTGCCAGCACCCGCATGGCAGCGCTGTCGAGTGCAGCCTGATCGCGGATGGTTTCGTCCTTCAGCTTTGACTGGGTCACGCTGCGCCAGACCGAGGCGTTTGCGTCAGGGTCAATCATGTCGATGATGAAGGTGCCCTGCGTGTACTCCGTCACGCGGACGTCGGTCTGGTTCATACAGTTGTAGCAGTTGTACATCGCGTAACGGTTATAGCGGCTGTAGCCTACGGACGCGCCGTAGGAGGGGTTGTTGTAGGTTTTCACGTCCGTTTTTTCCATGAGATTCAGGTGCCAGCTCAGGAGCAGGTCGGCGTCAGCGGTTTTGTCGACGAACACGAAACCTTTCGCTTCCAGGGCACCCTGTAATGCGTCATCGATGCGATCTCTCTGAAAATCGGTCAGCTCGGTCGGATTGTTGCCCGTCACCTCGCCACTCATGGCATAAAAGCCAATGGTCTTGGGTTGACTGAAGTTGTAGTCAGGGGCGAAGTCCACCACGGGCTCCGGCGGTTTGGTGGCGCAGGCGGCCAGCGTCAGAGCGGCGACCAGGGCGGCGGTGAATCGGATCAGCTTCACAACTTTCTCCACAGATTGAATTGAATGCGGGGGCTAATGTAGCAGGGTTGGCCAAGCATCGCAGTGCCAAGGATGGTGCGTTTCGGATAATGTCGCTAGCTTGGAGCGCATGGGGCCAGCGTGGCCTGAATGCTGGCGATATGCGCGCGAATGAGTTCGGTCTGATGGTTCAGTAAGTGATCTCGCTCCACGACCCAGGCTCGATATTGGGGACTCCACGCGGCCGATAGCGGTGCTTCCAAGGCTGTGACCGGTGCTAACAGCAGTTCGGCTCTCTGGCGTAGCCGTACCAGCCAAGGCTGCACGGCGCCCACAAAAAACCTTGCCACCACCTGCTCCATTGCTCTGGAGCGATCTGTGGGATTGCCAAAGGGGCACAAAGGCGCTGTGGACTGAGTTCTGGCGAGCAGCGTGTTGGCGCGCTCCAGTTCTCGGGAGACCAGTGAATGCGCCGCCAGAAGCGCCCCGCCGTCTCCTGCGCGGAGGTCACTGAGCAGTATTTCGAACTCGCGATTGCTGGCCTGCCAGTTGCCGCCCAGCCAGTCTCCGGTCAAGTCCGACAGCCGGCTGAGCGATCCGGTAATCGCGCTATTTGTGTCGACAGGGTAGTTGCCCAACGTTGCGGGTCGTTCCCAGAACAGCCGCCACTCGGGTCCCATCAATACCGCTTGGGCAATGGACTCGGAGAGCAACGTCTGGCGCTCATCGCTGACCTTTGCCAGCGTGCTCGCCAATTCATCGTCCCCGCGTTCCCGAAGTAGCGTGATGCACTCAGGCGCCAGATCCATGAATTCTAAATCCAGTAACAGGCGTTGAGAGGGAGATGCTGTGCGTCCTAACTGGGTATTGCGGCGTCCGAGATTGACCTGAAGCGCGCATCCAGACAGCGACAGAAAATCAATTAAGTCGATTTGATTTGACACGGGTGATGCGGTGGCTTGCTGTCGGGGAAGATCGAGTCGATTGGCGTCATGGGGTGCGCCCGCGACCAGCTCGACGCCTGTTACGGTCGCCAGCCGCTGGAGGTACTCGTCGATATGATCGGGACCGGTCTCAGTGTCAGTGCACCCTGTGAGTACGAGCAGGCAAAACAACCACCCTGAGCGACGCGTCACCCCGTTAAAGCCGCTTTGGCCTCGCCGCGCCACCGGTGTAAATGTGTCAGGGATTCGTCAGGGGTGAGTCGGGCGCCCCATTTTGCGAAATCAATGGCCGCTAGCAGATCGATGTCCGCAAAAGAGAAAGCGTCGCCCGCAAGGTAGGTACTTTCCGCCAATACCTCGTTGATGATTTCCAGACCGGCTATCACCCGTGCGCGCCCACGCTCGACCAGCTCAGGTAGCTGAGCGACATTTACCGGCCCCGGCAGTGCGCGATCGACATAGTTGGGGTGTCCGTTGCGAAACGCATCGGCCGCGGCAGCAAAAATGTCGCTATAGAGCCGGTGGTTCCAGTTCAGGACTCGCGCGCGTTCTTCCGGCGTTCGCCCAAGCAATGGCTTGTCGGGGTACTGCGATTCCAGGTAATGGGCAATGGCAATCACCGAGCACAGGACCGAGCCATCATCGAGCACGAGCGCGGGCACCGTGGCTTCCGGGACAATCGCCCGGTAGGCCTCGCCGAGCTGTTCTTCGGCCCCGAGGTCGATCTGGACCGTATCGAGCGAAATGCCTTTGTATTGCATGAACATGCCCAACCGGGCGGGGTTGGGGGCGGCATCAAACGTATAGAGCTTCATCACAGGTCTTCTCTTTGGCGGACAGGCAGTATAGCGGTGAGTGGGGCGCGTATTGCTGTGTTTTCGATCGTTTTCGCAAACGCTATACTCCGCCCCCCACTGACAGGAGTTAGCACCATGCGTTTGTTCTTTATCCTTATGTTGGCGCCGTTGGCGGCAGTCGCACTTGATCTGACTGACCAGCAGCGGGCAGACATCGAGGCGCGGATTCAGCCTTTCTCAGCCGTCTGTGTACAGGGAGAAACCTGTGGCGGTGGCGGTGATGCCGTGGCCGCCAGCGCCGGCCGCTCTGGAGAGGACGTCTACAATGCGGCGTGTATGGCATGCCATTCAGCCGGTATCGCTGGTGCGCCCAAGGTGGGCGACCAGGTCGCCTGGGCTGGCCGCATTGGTAAGGGCATGGATGCGCTGTACGACAGTGGCATCAATGGCGTCGCCGGTACGGGCATGATTGCGCGCGGTGGCTGTGTCGACTGCTCCGATGATGAGATCCGACTCGCAGTTGATTTCATGGTGGACGGCAGTCGCTGAAGTCACATTGCGCCAACCCCTTATGGCGCCTCACGAAATGACAGCGCGGTGTTGATGTGTGACATCGACACCCGTTCCTCTCCCGCCATATCGGCGAGTGTTCGGGCAACACGAAGCCTCCGGTGGGCATTTCTCGCCGACACGTCTAACGCAGCCAGTGCTTTGATCAACCCCGCGCGCGTTGCGGTGCTGAGAGCGCACACCTCGACGATGTTATCCCCCGCCAGATCACGATTAAGGCAGCCCTGACGCGACAGTTGCCGCTCCCGGGTAACGGCGACCCGCTCCCGAAGCCGCGCAGAACGATTGTCCGTGGTCGCTGTGCTCAGCAGCGCCTCGGGGCAGGGTTTGCTGAGCTTCACGTGGAGATCAATGCGGTCCATTAGTGGGCCTGAAGCGCCCTGGCGATAGCGCCGGATCATGTCGGGTGAGCAGCGGCAGCTTCCGTCTTCGTTGTCAGCGAGCCCGCAGGGGCAAGGATTCATTGCGGCCACGAGTTGAAACCGAGCGGGGTAACAGTGTTGGTGCTCGGCACGGGTGACCGTGATCTCCCCGCTTTCTAGCGGCTGTCTGAGCTGGTTCAGCACCGCACGCGGAAACTCGGTGAGCTCGTCGAGAAACAACACGCCGCCGTGGGCCATGGAGATTTCGCCCGGCAGCGCTTTGGCTGTGCCGCCCATCAGCGCCGCGATGCTACTCGAGTGATGCGGCGCCCTGAAGGTCGGTCCGCTCACGCGGGATAGCCCGACCAGATCGCGAATCAGCCACATCTCCCACTGTGTCGCAGGTGCTATAGGAGGCAACAGTCCGGGTAGCACCGATGCCGCCAAGGTTTTGCCCACGCCGGGCGATCCGCTCATCAGCAGATGGTGGCCGCCTGCAGCTGCCAGTTCGAGCGCGCGGTAAAGCAGTGGTTGTCCGCGAATCTGAGACAAATCTGGATAGTCACAAGTATCTGCAGGGCACGTGGGTTGAGGTGACACCAACTGGGGATCATCGGCTTTCAGTAAAGCGCACAGGGAGAGTAAGTCGGGTGCCGCGATCAGCCGACTGCCCTCAACGTTGGCCATGTGGGGTGAGCCCTCCATCGCAAGACATAGCGTTTTGCCCGTCTGGGCGGCGGCGAGGACTGCCGCCAGTGCGCCGCGGCTGGGTTTGAGACAGCCATCGAGACCCAATTCGCCAATGAATTCCCTGCCTTCAATGGCATCCCTTGGTAACTGTTGGGAGGCGACGAGGAGACCCATAGCAATGGGTAGATCAAAGCGCGTGCCGGGGGTGACGCGCTCAGCCGGCGTCAGGTTAACGGTGATATTGAAGTCCGGCCATTTCAGATGTGAACTGATGAGGGCTGCGCGCACCCGGCTGCGGATTTCTCGAGAGCTACTGTCTCCAAGGCCAACCACCTGAAAGGCGGGCAAGCCTGCGCTGAGATGCACCTCAACGGTGACGGAGGGCGCATCGAGCCCTGCTTGCCCGCGCGTGCTGATGAACGAGAGGTGCATGGATCATCCTTGATCGTTTGAGGCTGTGCCGGATTAGGGTGGGTTTGATGCCTCTTGGGTCTTACAGATCTCCCTGTTGCCCGGTTGCGGACAGGGCCTCGTCGAGGGCAGCAATTTGCGCTTCCAGCGCCTCGAGCCGTTCGCGAGTGCGCTTGAGTACCGCGGTCTGGGCATCAAACTCTTCTCGACTGACCACATCGAGGCGCGTCAATGCAGACTGCAAAAGACTTTTGGCATTGCGGTCAATCTGCTCAAACACCGGATCATCAGCACGGGTTAGCCGCTCAAAAAGTGAGCTGGCGCCGCGCTTTGCTGAGTGATCGTCTGCCATGAATTGCTCCCAACCGGCGAGGGTGATACGCGCATCAATGTAGCGCACTCGAAAGTGACCTGACAGACCTTATCCCGCCAAAAGTGGTGCGTAGCGCGCACTCGTTTGGTGCGGATTGTGGGTGTTCTGCACAGCGCCTGACTATCAGCATAGTGGGCCTAATCATTCTAAATGTAGGAAAAATATTATTTTTTTAAGACTTGGCCCGCTCGTCGCTTCGACGTGTGTGGGGGCAGGTTGTAGCCGGCTCCGACCGGGTTCAACCCAACATGACATCGAAACACAACAATTCGCTATGCAGGAGACACCGAATGAAGGTTTTGAAATACGCACTTCCCGCGCTCGCCATTGCAGGCAGCACAAGTTTTATCGCCCCAACGGCGCAGTCTGCAGAAGTCAGCGGCAACGTGGCACTGGTTTCTGATTACAAATTCCGCGGTATTTCGCAGTCTGACAGCAAGCCGTCCA
>JADHQF010000132.1 GCA_016778085.1 Luminiphilus sp.
CGCTCGGCGGGCACGTGTGGACTCCAGCCATCCTGAATGACCGCACCGACGTCGGTATAGGTGAGCCGCGCATGGGAATGAATCACTGCCTCATAAAAAGTGTAGTCCTGCAACTGACCGTCGCGGTCAATGTGCATGTCACAGACCATCGCCAGCCGATCTACCTGCGGCTTTAAAGAACACAAGCCGTTCGAGAGGACTTCGGGGAACATGGGTACCACCCGTTCGGGGAAATACACCGAATTACCTCTGATGCTCGCTTCCTCGTCGAGCGCGGAGCCTACCGGGACGTAGTGAGAGACATCGGCGATCGCCACGCGCAGCTGGAATCCGTCGGGGGTTTTCTCGCACCACACGGCGTCGTCAAAATCTTTGGCGTCCTCGCCATCGATGGTCACAAACGGCACATCGCGCAGATCTACCCTATTGGTTTTATCTGCCTCGGCCGGCTCTTCACCGAGCGCGCCCGCCTCGCGGAGCACCTCATCAGGCCACTCCCAGGGTATGCCGTGAGAGCGAATGGCGACGTCGATCTCAAGCCCCGGGTCCAGATGATCACCGAGAACTTCCTCAACCTCACCCTTGGCACCCAAAGTGGCCGAGGGGTAATCCGTGAGGACGACCGATACCAGCTGTCCATGACGGGCGCCGCCCTTGGCTTTGGGTGGTATCAGTATGTGATTCCGAATGCGCGTGTTGTGGGGGAGCAGAAAGCCGATGCCGCTCTCTTCCATGTAACGGCCGACCACTTTGGTATGCGCCCGGGTGAGCACCTCAACAATGTGACCCTCTGCCCGACCACGACGATCCAGGCCGGCGACTGAGACCAATACCTCGTCACCATCGAATACTTGATACATCTCTCGGGCCGAGAGAAATAAATCGTCCCCTACTCCTTCTAGCGGCCGGGCAAAACCGTAACCATCGCGATGCCCCATCACCCTGCAGCGCAGCAAATCCATTCGCTCAGGCACACCATAAGCACCCCGTCTGCCGGAGATGATCTGACCATCGCGTTGCATCGCGCGTAGGCGTTTACCCAATGCGTCGAGATCGCGCTCGCCGCTTAAGCTCAGTTGTTCTGCGATGCCAGCAAAGGCCATCGGCGCATCCGCCGCCCCAAGCAAGCCCAAAATCACTTCCCGACTGGGGATGGGGTGCTCGTAACGGCCCTGCTCCCGTTCCGCGTGGGGGTCAACGGGTGGGCTAGAGGTACTGTTTTTGCGGCGTGGCGCCAAGATGAAGTCCGATGGCTGGAGTCAGCCGGCTGGGAAAGAGGTCACATTATACGCGGGAAACACCCCCCAGATCGCGGGACCGCGCGGCCACTGGGTAATCGACCCAAAATTGACAGCCGAGGGTCGAGACAGTAGTCTGCGCGCCCTCTGATTGATCAGAGATTTCCCGCTGCCCAGGTGGTGAAATTGGTAGACACGCTAGCTTCAGGTGCTAGTGCTCGCAAGGGCGTGGAGGTTCAAGTCCTCTCCTGGGCACCATTAAAAAAACCGGTGCATGCCAGTTTTCTTTGCACAGACAATGCCGGGGCTCAGACGGACTAATTGGCTGCGCGCCAGAGGCACCCGCGTAATACCGCTCGCCGCCTTGCGGCTAAACCATAAAACCAGCCTTGCTGACCGGTAACTCGCGGATTCGCTCGCCACAGGCAGCGAAAACCGCGTTACCGACAGCCGGTGCCAAAGGCGGCAGCGCCGGCTCTCCCGCGCCAGTCGGTGAGTATCCCGACGCCAGCATCTGCACATGGACCTTGGGCGCCTTTGGCATTCTCAAGAGCGGGTAAGTGTCGAAGTTAGTTTCCTGAATGCGCCCCTCTCGAATTGTGATGCGTTGGTCGGCCATAGCGCTCAAACCATCTACCACTGAGCCCTCGATCTGATTTTCAACGCCGCTAAGATTAATCACCTGACCCACATCCGCGGCGACCCAGACATCGTGCACTGCCAGTCTCTTATCTGCGTCCACACTCACCTCAGCCACTTCGGCCACATGGCCCGCATGGCTGAAGAAAAACGCCAGTCCGAGGCCCCGTCCCTCGGGCAAGGAACGACCCCATTGCGCAGCAGCACAGGCGGCACTAATAACGCCCTTAGCCCGGGCAGTATTCAGCGCATTGCGGTCGCCGGGTTTAAACCATTCGTCCTCTCCTAAAAGATCGAGTAAGAAGTCGCGGTAATCCCGGCCGGCAGCTACAGCCAGCTCGCAGAGAAACGACTGCTCGGCAAACGCATAAATATTGGAGAACGGCGCGCGCCACGCACCCGTCGGTGTCTGCGACGGAATCAGCGTCGTCCCAATGTTGTAGTGCGGCACCCGCTTTTCAGGGAAGTCCCGCTCACGATAGGTCCCGCCATAGTTGGCTTCTTCTTCGTCGGAAGACCCCGCGATAACATGAAGCTTCCAAGCCGCGAGACGACCCTCGTCAGACACACCTCCCTCCATATCTAGGTAGAGCGCTGAGCGAAAGTAATCGAAGGCCATATCATCTTCACGCGACCACTGTACTTTCACCGGTAGACCCACACGCTGAGAGATGAGTGCGGCCTCATAGACATACTCATTAGACAGCCGGCGCCCAAAACCGCCACCACCGCGAACCGAGTGGATTGTCACGGCCTCGGCCGGGAGTGAGAGCAGGCCTGGTAAAAGCTGATCGACCGCTGAGGGGGTTTGACTAGACGTCCAGACTTCTGCCGACTGCGCCGTCACCTGCGCCACACAGCTTTGTGGCTCCAGTTGAGCGTGCGACACAAAGTCCGCGCTGTAAAACGCCCTAGAGTGAGCCTTGGCATCCAGCAGTGCCTGATTGGCATCGCCGGCTGAGCTGATCGTTGTGGCCTGCTCACGTCGGCCGGCTGCCCCCTTCGCGGCTGCAGCTATCTGTTCGCTGTCATCTCTTGATGCTGGTTCAGTATCCCACTGCACCTTGAGCAGTTTTCGCGCTCGCATCGCAGCCCAGGTGTCACGCGCCACAATCGCCACACCCGGTGACACCTGAGTGGAATTGCGGATATCAAATTGGTAGGGGCCCTGCTCACCCTCAAGGATAAAGGCGTCGATCACGCCTCGCTGGGCCTTAATCTCGTCAAGGTTGGCCGAGACGGGTCGCCCCCCAATGTGCGGGCACTTTACATAACTGGCGTACACCATATCGGGAACTTGCACATCGATGCCAAAAAGCGGTTCACCCTGTGCGATCGCAGCAGCTGATGCGTTGGTAATACGCTTGCCCAGTAACCGATATTGCTCAGCGCTCTTAAGCGCCACGCTATTGGCGTCAGGAAGAGGCACCTCTGAAGCGCCATGCGCCAGCTCGGCGTAGGAAAGACTCCGACCCGACGCCTCGTGTATGACCCGAGAGTCTAGTGTGCTCAACTCAGCCGTCGGCACCCCCATTTCCGCGGAGGCCGCCTGCAGCAACATGGCTCGAGCTGTGGCGCCTACCCGACGAAGCTCGTCCCAGCGCATCGGTACCGACAGTGAACCCCCTGCAAATTGGGCGCCATAATGCGCAGCGTCAACCGGAGTGTTCACCACTTGCACGTCGCGCCAAGCGGCATCCAACTCTTCGGCAATGATCATCGGGAGCGAGGTATTCACGCCCTGACCCACCTCCGGGTTGGGTGCTCCGATGGTAATCACGCCGTCTTGGGTCACGGTAATGTAGGCGCTTAACGTCGAGGTATCAGAATGATCTTCGCCCACCACCTGCATCACTTTGCCACCGGCGGTCAGGGCCAGACCAAACCCGGAAAACTGAAGAAATTGTCGTCTGTTGAGGCGGGCTTTCATCTCTTTGGACCTCATGAGCTCACCTCCATTGAATCGACTGGGCTGGCCGCCAAATCAGGTTCGCCAGGATCAAATAACGCGACGCCGCTTTGGATAGCGGAGGACGCGCTCTGAATAGCTTTTCTGATCCGCAAATAGGTTCCGCAGCGGCAAATGTTACCCGCCATCGCTCGATCAATATCTTCTTCAGAGGGAGCCGGATTACGCGCCAGCAGCGCTGCCGCCGACATGATCTGACCCGCCTGACAATAGCCACACTGCGCCACATCGTGCTCGACCCACGCCTGCTGCACAGGGTGTAAGGCATCACCGGCAAGACCCTCGACGGTGGTGATAGACCGACCCTCCAGCTGGCCCAGAGGCAACTGACAAGATCTGGCGGGGTCGCCGTCCAGCCACACGGTGCAAGCGCCACACTGCGCGATGCCGCAACCATATTTGGTCCCCACCAAACCCAAATGATCGCGCAAAGCCCACAGCAGGGGCGTATCGGGGTCAATGTGACTCACGTCTGCCAGCTCACCATTGATGGTCACGTTTAAAGGCATATCGTTGTCCTCTCTGATCAATCTGCTTGGTCCAGGCATATTTTAGGTTCGGTTGAACTTAATCGCCCTGCTGTTCTACGACACTCTCGAGTCGCTCGCGATGTTTATCTCGCGCCAGCGCCTGCATGTCTGGCACGGCGTCGCTTTCATCAATAATCTCTCTGCCCAGAAGGGTCTCGATGGCATCCTCCAGCGTGACAATGCCCGCAGTCTGACCAAACTCGTCCTCGACGACGGCCAGATGTGCCTGCTCGCGAATAAAGCGATCAAGCAGTCGGTAGACAGGCAGCTCCTCGGGTACACGCACTACCGGCTGCGCGAAAGCAGCGATTGCATCACCAGCGGCCCCTTCCCGCTCGGCCTCGAACAGGCCGACGCGCATCACCATACCGGTCACGTTATCAGTGGAGTCGCGAAAAATGGGGATGCGCGTGAACTGGCGCGTCGCCTCCAGGCCCAGGGCCTCCGAGACGGTCGTGGTCTCGTCCAGCATATGCACCACAGTGCGCGGCGTGAGAATCTCGCTGGTCTGGGTATCGCTCAGCTTGAGTAAATTCACCAGATACTCGTTTTCCTGCGCCTTGAGCGCGCCATCTTTGCGCCCCAGTGAGGCCAACGCCAGAATTTCCTCTCGGGTGATTTCGTCCTTGTGGCTTTTTCCAAGCAGCTGCGTCAGGCGCGTCGATACCCACACCAGCGGATACACCAACCGCACCAACCATCTAATAGTAAACGCCGCCGGCACCGCGAGCTGCCGCCAATAGGTTGCCCCCAGCGTTTTCGGAATGATCTCGGAGAAATACAGAATCGCCAGGGTCAACAAAACCGCAATCAGGGTCTCTGCCTCGGGGCCAAATACGCGGAGCGCCTGGGCACCCACACCCGCCGCCCCCATGGTGTGAGCAAAGGTATTGAGGATCAGAATGCTCGAGAGCGATTCATCCAGCCGGTCTTTCACAGACTGTATGGCCTTCCCTGATTTCGGCCGCTCCTGCGTGAGTTGCTCCAAGTA
>JADHQF010000133.1 GCA_016778085.1 Luminiphilus sp.
CACGCAACCTCCGCTGAATGAAGTAGACCGAACACTATGTATCAACAATACTTCGGGCTCGCTGAGGCTCCTTTTTCGATCGCGGTTAATCCCCGCTATCTGTTTATGAGTGCGCGCCATCGTGACGCGCTCGCACATCTGTTGTACGGCGTAGGCAGTGGGGGTGGATTTATCCTGCTGACTGGCGAAGTGGGTACTGGTAAGACCACCCTCAACCGGTGTCTGCTAGAGCAATTACCCGCTAATACCGACATCGCCATCGTGCTGAATCCCGCGCTCAGTGCGGTCGAATTGCTGGCGACGGTGTGCGACGAATTGGAAATTGACTATCCCAGTGGCACTCATAGTCTCAAAGTGCTCACGGATGCGCTGCACCAATTCTTGCTACGCAATCATCAGGCCGATCGTCGCACGGTGCTGATGATTGACGAGGCCCAGCACCTCGGGTTCGAAGTGCTAGAGCAAATCCGTTTGCTAACCAATCTCGAAACCGATGAGAAGAAGCTGCTGCAGATCATACTCACCGGGCAGCCTGAACTTGCGAGCATGCTGGCGCGACCAGAATTAAGGCAGCTCAACCAGCGCATCACCGCACGCTTTGATTTGACGCCGCTAGACGAGCAGGAGACGCGCACCTATGTCCGTCACCGTCTGCAGGTCGCGGGCGCAAACGACGGGCGAGAGATCTTCAGTGGCGCAGCGCTGCGTCAAATCTATCGGCTGAGCGCGGGTGTGCCCCGGGTGATAAATCTCTTATGCGATCGGGCAATGATGGGCGCCTTTGGTCGTGATCAGGCTGTCGTCTCGCCGAATCTCGTGGCAGAAGCTGCCAAGGAAACCTTTGGCGCGCAGGGTACTGTGGGGACGGCAAGTGCCGCGCCATGGGTGAGCCAGGCGACCATTCGCGGCGCAGTGCTTGGCCTGCTGATAACCGCTGTGGCGGTGGCAGCTGTGTTGTGGGTTGGGGAGACCGAGCGTCCTGCTCGAGATCACGCAGTGCGCCCTCCGGCGATCGAATCGACCGACCAGCAGGTGCTGGTCGAGGACCAACAGCCTGAAGCGACAGCAGAGGTTTTGGTTGCCCGGGTTGATCCCTGGATTCTCAATGCGGGAGAGGCTGAGCTCGCGCTGTGGTCGCTGTGGTCCGAGCAAGCTCTGACGGGGGGTCTCTGTGAGCAGGCGCCCGATGCCGGTCTACGGTGTGCGAGCAGCGACGCAGACACCTGGAACGCCGCTCAAGCCAATAACCGGCCTGCGATACTCGATATTCGGCAGCCCGATGGATTCGCTGGAAAGGTTTTGCTGGTCAGCATGAGCGACTCTGTGGCGCTTTTAAGGGCGGGTGAGGGCATCTGCCAAGTGCCATTGGCGTCACTGGCAATGTATTGGCGAGGTGGGTTGAGCTACCTTTGGAGCAGCCCTCAGGGCTGGGTCGGGCCCTTAAGCGAGGGTGATCAGGGATCCGTTGTGACGCAGATCGTCGCTGATTTCTCTCGTCTGGATGGCTTGCCTCCACCCCCGCTTGATGTTTTCACTCCTGCGCTGACCGAGCGGGTGAAACAGTTTCAGCAATCTGTGGGGCTAGAGGTAGACGGTGTGATTGGGGTCAGGACGCTGCAGGCGCTGAATGACGCGCTGGGTGTCAGCCCCACACTGGCCATGACCTTTGAGAGAGCTCAGACGATGGGGGAGGTGTCCGCATGTCTTTGATCCTCGACGCATTGCGGCGCTCAGAGAATGGGGGCGTTGCTGCCAGCCCGCAGCCGCCCTTGCCATCGGAGCAGGGTGGGGGACTGGGTAAAAAATGGTTGGGAGTCGTCGTATTGGTCTGCGCCGGGCTGGGTATTGCCGCAGGGTGGATGATGCGAGGTGGTGCAACTGATCCCATGGAGAAAGAACAGGTTGTGTCCCCGATGCCCGGCTCGCCGTCATCGGGTGATAGCGGTACCTCGTCAGAACTGGTGCGCGATGACGGTATGTCCTCTGCGCCTGAACCTGAGCTATCGCCATCGACTCCGCTCGCATCAGCAGCCGATACATCATTCGTCGTGGCCCCGCAAAATAACGCCGGATCGGCTGCGGCTAGAGCTGAGGATGAGCGGATAGCGGCGCTGCACCAGCAAATGTGGTCCGATGCAGCCTCTCTCGGGGCTGCAGAAGGTCAAGGGACTGACCCATCTGGCGCGCCAATCTCAGCCGCAGGAAAGTTGGATGCGCCCACGCTGATTGAATCGACGCCCGCCACTTCTTCCTCCAGTTCTCCCTCGATCGCCCCGCCGATCGATTTGGTGGCGGCGATCGAGCGCGCCGCGCGCGAGGTGGGTGAGCCGAGTCTTGTCCCTCACCCGACAGTGCTCCTGGAAAATCTGTCGCAGCAGCAGAAAGACCAGATCCCAACGATCGTCTACACGGAGCACATTTATGCTGAGGGCGCCGCGCCGTTGGTCGAACTGAACGGACAGCGCTTGCGACCGGGTCAGCGGACGGGTGCTATTACGGTGGAAGATATTCTGGTGGATAGCGTTATTTTACGGGTGAACGGCGTCTCGTTCAGGCTGCGCGCACTGAATACTTGGGTGAATCTGTGAGGTCGAGCCTGAGCTGAGTACTGAGGCGCGCTCAATCGGTCCTCAGCGCATCAACACCCTCAGGTTCTCACCACCCAATCTTGGTTAATTTAGTCGCCGCGCTGTGGTCACTCAGTATTGATCTCTCGGGTGCCCAACAGAAACGCGCTCATGGCATCGTGCACCTCACGTTGCCTGAGAAATGGACCCAGCCATGGAGCTGCGACGTCGTTGGCAAATAAAGGGATGTTGGCGCCAGTGTGCTCCTCACTGAAACCATTATTGGTCGCGTAGTTGATGCGCATCATGCCGCCTTCGGGGGTGGCAATACGTGCTACGAGACCCGGCGAGTAAATGGGGATCGGATAACTCGAATAAAGACTGGGCTCGGGCAGGATCTGCGCGGCCTGCGCATGGTCTGCTGTGACGAGGATTGCGGTATCCGGATGCTGCCCTGCAAAAGAGAGCGCCAGCGCAAGAGACTCCTCAAGTTGCTCAATCTCGCCAATTGAACCGCAGGGATTGCGCTTGTGGGATTGCTTGTCGATCGAGGCCGACTCGATCATCAAAAAGAAGCCACGATCGTTGTCCTGAGATAGGTGTCGCAGTGCCAGGTCTGTCATGCTTGCCAGGGCGGGTGTTCCCTCATAGTCGGGATTGGGCTCGCAAGACATGGGTTCAGGCTCTTCAGTGTCGCCGAGGTAATCCGATAGGTGATGTAGCCAGCTCGTTTCGGTCACCTCGCCAACCCGCGCATCAGTGCCTCGCCACCGGACTTCCAGCGTCTCCTCATCAAAGGTTCCTAAGATCGGTCTACCGGGGGGTACTGAGCCCAAGTCAGTTTCGCGACCCAGAATGCGATAGCCCTGTCCAGTCGCCATTGCGGCAACGGTCTCACCATCGATGGTGGTTTGCTCCAGAAATTTGGTGCCCCCGCCCAGCAGCACCTGAGCACCACTGTTGACCAGCTGTTCGATAATGGAGCCGGGGCCGCCGTTGTCGCGGGCGTCATCAAGGCAGGCAGGCTGCGGTATGCCGTAATAGGTGCTGCCCAGTACTTCCTCGGGGCCTTCACAGCTTCTCGCCGAGACATGCGCGAGGAAAGACGCGGGCGTCGCGTCGGTCAGTGATGACGTGGTGACCAGCCCGACCCGGAAGCCACTGTCCAGCGCCCGTTCAGCAATGGTGGTCAGGTCGTTGTCCTCAATGTCGGTCGCAATGCGGCCAATCTGCGTGATGCCGCCGGTCGCCAGAGACGTCGCAGTATTGGCGGAATCGGCTACGTACAGTGGCTGCCCCTGCTCGGATACAGTTTCCACCTGTACCGAGGCTCGATACGGCATCGCATCCAGGGTGAGCTTGCCGCTCATGCCGACCAGGTAATTGCGGCCCATGGTGACATGTTGATCGTCGAATCCGTCTCCAATGATCAGAATCAGATTGCGGCTGCTCGCGGCGGTTTCAGCATGAACGCTCAGAGCGGGGGTCAGTGCGATGATCAGGCAAAGAAGTTTGTGCATGTGGCGGGGCATAGTCTGTGAGGGAGGGAGGAGAATAATCCTGCGTGCAGAGATTCTCAATGAGTCCAGTCCGCAGGCCGGTGGGCTTGAGCATCGACGTGTGGCACACTCAGCGGTTTAGACCCCAAAGTATCTCCCAAGGAAAAATACCGATGTCTGGACACGCCAGCCGAATTTTATTGCTCTGACCCTGCCTCTCTCTATCAGCAGCCCTGTGTTAGCAGACGATTTTTCAGGTGCTGATACGGCCTGGATGCTGACTTCGACCGCGCTGGTCCTGTTCATGACGATCCCGGGGCTATCCCTGTTCTATGCGGGTTTGGTGAGAGTAAAGAATGCGCTGTCGGTACTCATGCAATGTTTTGCGCTGACGGCGTTGATGTCTGTCCTGTGGTTTGTCGTGGGTTACACGCTTGCGTTTGGCTCATCGGGAGTCGAGCAGGGCCCTTGGATCGGCGATTTGGGCAATCTGTTTCTCGCGAAGGTGACGATGGACAGCATGAGCGGCTCGATCCCTGAGACCCTGTTTGTGATGTTTCAGTTGACCTTCGCAGTGATTACTCCGGCCCTCATCGTAGGTGGCTTTGCTGAGCGCATGCGTTTTTCGGCTATGCTGATTTTCAGTTCTCTTTGGCTGGTCTTGGTGTATGCGCCGATCTGTCACTGGGTCTGGGGCGGGGGCTGGCTGGGCGATATGGGCCTTCAGGACTTTGCCGGGGGTTCGGTTGTCCACATTACGGCTGGCGTCGCTGCCTTGATCGCGGCCACGTCAATGGGCGGGAGGAGGGGATTCGGCTCAACGGCCATGCCCCCGCATAATCTGACTATGACAGTGACCGGTGCGGGAATGCTGTGGGTAGGCTGGTTTGGTTTTAATGCCGGGTCGGCAGTGGCAGCAGACAGCAGTGCCGCCATGGCGATGCTGGTGACCCATCTCTCCGCGGCATGCGGCTCCTTAGCCTGGATGACCATGGAGTGGCTTCGTCACGGGAAGCCCTCTGTGCTAGGTATTGTGACGGGTATGGTGGCCGGGCTCGGCACGATCACACCGGCTTCGGGTTCAGTGGGGCCGGCGGGTGCTGTGGTGATTGGCCTCTCGGCAGGCGTCATCTGTTATTTCGCGACGATTACACTCAAGAATCGCCTGAATATCGACGATAGCCTCGATGTCTTCCCGGTACATGGGGTCGGCGGCATGCTTGGACTGTTCATGGCCGGTATTTTCTGTTCACCCGCTCTGGGGAT
>JADHQF010000134.1 GCA_016778085.1 Luminiphilus sp.
GGTTCATCTTGACCATGTGTTCACCCGCAACCCGAATCACGTTATTGAGGCGCGGCGCGTTCTGCGTGTTCTGCAAACGGAACGCCACTTCATCCATACCCGCGGCCTCGGCCATTTCATCGATCATCGATTCCTTGGCAAAGGCGGTGTAGGAGTGCCCCACCGAGCGCCAAAAAGTCATGGGCAGCTCGTGATCGACCGTCATGTGGGTCACCCGCGTATTGGGTTGGTCGTAGTCTTCAAACAACCCCTCGGTACTCGACTCATCGGTCGCAAATTTCTCGAAATACCACTCACTCAAATTAGCGACGCCTTCGATCATCCCATCGCCCATCCAAGAGTAGAGAGCTGGCAACAGCGAACGGAAGGTATCAGGGGAAATATCGGCACCGGCACGCGCGGCGTCCCAAGCGATCAGGTTGCCGTCAGTATCGACACCCGCCTTGATGCGCATCAGTGACGCTGGACGGAAAGGTCCCTGCTGAATGTCGTCCTCGCGCGTCCAAACCAGCTGAATCGGCTTGCCGGACACTTTGGCAATCTCGGTGGCTTCAATGATATGGGACGGCGAGCCCCGGCGACCGAAACCGCCACCGAGGTAGGTTTGATGAAAGCGCACATTCTCAGCCGGAATGTCCGCCACACGTGACACCAACCCTGGCACCGCCGAGGGGAACTGAATGCCCGTCCAGACGTCGGCCTCCTCACCGTCGATGCGCACCACCGCATTCATCGGCTCCATCGGCGAGTGTGACAGCAAAGGCGCCCAGTACTCGGCTTCATGGGTCTTCGAAGCGGACTCAAGCGCGGCGCCAATGTCGCCTTCGTTGGGTCCCTCAACGCCATCACCGGCATCCAGCGCCGCGGTGTAATCCGCCCGCAAAGTGGCGGTGTCGACTGCCTCCAGGGGCGTGGACTCCCACAGCACCTCGACCTTAGCCGCGGCCTGCTTGGCCTGCCAGAACGTCTCGGCCACCACCGCCACTCCGGTGCTCATTTCGAAAACATGGATAACGCCAGGCATCGCTTTTGCGCCAGCGGCATTCACGGACTGCGCTTTGGCTCGGGCCACGGGTGCACGCACCACTACGGCATAGTGCATATCCGGAATATCCACGTCGATCCCGAACTGCGCTGTGCCCGTCGACTTGGCGATCGCATCGACCCGCTTGCTCTCTTGACCGATGTACTCAAACTGGGAGGCTGGCTTTAACGGTGCGTCAGCCTCAATGCCGAGCGACTGAGCGGTCTCGACAAACGCGGCGTAGGGATACCGGCTGTCACCGTTCAGGACAAAACCGTTGTCGGTGCTTAAGGTCGAGGTCGATACGCCCAGATCTTGCGCCGCCGCTTCCAGAATCAGCGCACGGGTGTTCGCGCCCACTTGGCGCAGCTGGGTGTAGTGCGCGCGGATTGAGGTGCTACCGCCGGTGCCCTGCATGCCAAAAAGCGGGTTCACGTAGTCCTCGTGAACGCCTGCGAGCCGAATATCCATGTCGAGCGGGTTCACATCAAGCTCTTCACCGACCAAGGTTGCCAGGCCAGTGGTGACGCCCTGCCCCATCTCTGAGCGGGCGGTATAAAAGCGAATGGTGTTGTCGGGGAGAATCTGGAGGAAGGCGTTAGGTGTCCATGCGCCCTCAGTGCTGGCGACCGGCAGTGGCGCGGGCGTGCTTGAGCAACCGGTAACCGCAAAGCCCACCACGAGCCCACCACCCGTCACGGCACTGGCTTGCAATAAGCGACGACGCGAGACATTCACCGTGTTCATGTCCTGCCCTCCGCCTGCGCCATGGCATCGTAGGCCAGCGCATTCTCACTCACTGATTGAATCGCGCGCTTAATACGGGGGTAACAGCCGCAGCGGCAGATGTTCCCCGCCATGGCGGCGTCGATTTCGTCGCTACTGGGGCTGGGGTTAGCGTCGAGCAGCGCCGCCGCCGCCATAATCTGGCCCGACTGGCAGTAACCGCACTGAGGGACCGCGTGCTCGTGCCAGGCTGCCTGCAGAGGATGCAGATCCTCCGGCGTGCCCAGGCCCTCGATAGTCGTGATCGCCTTATTGGCCACCGCCGCGATGGGCGTCACACAGGTTTTCAGGGCCGCGCCATCCACATGCATGGTGCAGGCACCGCACAAACCGGCACCGCAACCAAACTTGGAGCCTTTGAGCTTAAAGTGGTCGCGCACCACCCATAAGAGCGGGGTGCTGGGGTCGACATCGGCTTGAACGGTCTCGCCGTTGAGCGTGAAGTGAATCATCCGTGAAGTCTCCATGTGATTACGCAACTATACGGCGCGACATGAGGTCGCGGATCGGCGCAAAACGGTGAAAACGCAGTCTATACCTGGGCAAAACCCTGCTTGAGCCGCTCTAAAGCGGCTCAGATGGGAGCATATTAACGAGCGTCTGCGATGATCGCAGGCGCGGGCTTATTCGGGATCGGCGACCTTGAGCAACTGCTTGCCGAGGTTTTTGCCCGTAAACAAGCGCTGCAAGGTGGTGGGGATGTTCTCGAACCCCTCCTGCATGTCGACCTGATACTTGAGTTTGCCTTCACCAATCCAGCCCAGCAGGTCTTTAATCGCCTCACCTGCACGGGGCAGGTAGTCGAGCACGATAAAGCCCTCCATGCGGCTGCGCATGATGACCAGGTTCATGATGTTGGTGGGGCCCGGCTGAGGCGTCGTTGCGTTGTAGTTGGCGATACCACCGCACATGACCACGCGTGAGCGCATATTCAAATGATTCAGCGCCGCCTCGAGGGTGTCGCCACCCACGTTGTCGAAGAACACGTTCCACTTCTCGGGGCAGGCCTCGGCGATCTGCTGATCGAGATTGCCCTGCTTATAGTCGATGGCGTGATCGAAGCCAGCCTCTTCGGTGAGCCAGGCACACTTCTCGGGGCCGCCGGCAATACCGACGACGCGGCAGCCTTTGATCTTGGCAATCTGCCCGGCGACGGAGCCTGTGGCACCTGCTGCACCCGAGACCAGCACGGTCTCGCCCGGCTGCGGATCGCCCAGATCCAAAAGACCAAAGTAAGCGGTCAGGCCCGTCACACCCAACACCGAGAGCATCATTTCAGGGGGCGCGCCTTCTGGCATAGGCCTCAAGCTTGAGGGCGGGTGCGCGGGGTCAACCACCGCGTAGTCCTGCCAGCCGTTGGTGGCCTGCACCATTTGACCTACCGAGAAATCCGGGTGGTTCGACTTCACTACCTGAGCCACGCAGCCTGCGCGCATGGGCTCACCAATCTGTACCGGCGGCAGGTAACTCTCTCGGTCCATGGTCCAACCACGCTGGGTGGGGTCAAAAGAGAACATCAGGTTGCGAATCAGCACCTCGCCCTCTCCGGGTTCGGGGATATCGGTCTCAACGTACTTAAAATGCTCGGGGCCAATCATGCCCACGGGGCGCTCGTGCAACAGCCATTGTCGGTTCATGGTTATGCGTCTCTCCACTGGTCGAATGTCTTTGATATTGCTTTGTAAGCCGAGCAAACCAGAGCGGTTCACCCTGCACAAGGCGTTATCGCAATGAAATCCGCACCATACAGCATAGACACTCGCTTGTACGCCCTGACCCTCTCCACCTCTATGCCTGTACCTCTGTTCACCCCTGTACCGTGGTATCTCTGCACATCTCCGCCTTTACCTTCCTCGCTCGGCGCTCTGCAGTGCTGCCCGGCATCCCCTGTCGCTTTGGTCAGCACGCGTCTTCCGCGCGAGGCAGCGGGCGGCGTATGATCCTTAGCAACGCTATACACCACAGCTTGCTCGAGCCGATTTTTCTGACGCACACTGCTCTTTACGAACACGCTCTGGACCAAACCCTTCTGGACCCTTAACTGGAACCTCATCTGGAACCTCAGCTGGACCTAAACCATGACAATGACAATGCCGCGCCTGACGCTCTCTGATAGACGCCACCAAAAAGCCGCTACACCACTTTTAGCGGGCCTGTTAGGCGCTTGGCTTGCGACGCACACCCTGAGTACGTTTGGCGATACCGAGAGGGGTCCAGACAAAACGCTTACGCGAGTCAGCCCGCACGCGCAAACCGTGACCACCGTGGCGGACCGACTGTGGGAATGGGCGGAGCTGGGTTACCTCGAGACCCAATCCAGTGCCCTGCTACAGAACACCCTTGCCGACGCCGGCTTTGAGATCAGCACGGGCATTGGCGGCATCCCGACAGCGTTTACCGCCACTTTTGGCAGCGGCGCACCGGTGATTGGCATCATGGGAGAGTTTGACGCCCTGCCCGGTATTTCTCAGGCCGCCGTGCCCTACGCTGAAACGGTTGAAGGCAAACCCAGCGGCCACGCCTGCGGGCACAACCTTTTTGGCGCGGGCTCACTCGGCGCGGCACTGGCCGTCAAAGACTGGCTCGAAGCATCCGGCCAACCCGGCACGGTGCGTTTTTACGGCACGCCGGCCGAAGAAGGCGGATCGGGCAAGGTCTATTTGGTGCGCGCCGGCGCCTTTGACGATGTCGATGCAGCCCTGCACTGGCACCCCGGCGATGACAACACGGCGAGCCCCTCGAGCACACTGGCGAATAAATCGGCGAAGTTTCGGTTTTCGGGGGTGTCATCCCACGCGGCCGCCGGCCCTGAGCGCGGTCGCTCGGCACTCGACGCTGTTGAGGCCATGAACTTTATGGTGAATCTGCTGCGCGAGCACGTGCCCGAGGAGACCCGCATTCACTACGTGATCACCGAGGGCGGGATTGCGCCGAACGTGGTGCCGAACTTTGCCGAGAGCTTTTACTACGTGCGCCACCCCAATGCCGGCGTACTGGCGACCCTGTGGGATCGTGTGATCGCCGCAGCCGGGGCCGCCGCACTGGGCACTGGCACCACGCTGGAGTATGAGGTGATCCACGGCAACCACAGCGTGCTGCCCAACGAGGTACTGGCGCGGGTGGCCTACGATCATCTGGTGGCACTGGGCGGGCCGCAGTACGACGAGGCCGATCAGGCGTTCGCCGCCGAAATTGCCAAGACCTTACCCAGCGGGCTTTATGAGCCCGGCTCAGAAGGCGTCATCGAGCCCTTCGCGATTAAGCAGAGTAAGGGCTCTACCGATGTCGGCGACGTGAGCTGGAACGTGCCCACGGTAGGGCTGGGCACGGCGACTTTTATCCCCGGCACTGGCCTGCACACCTGGCAGGCGGTGGCGACGGGCGGCACACCGCTGGCACACAAGGGCACGCTGCTGGCCGCTGAAGTGCTCGCCGCTACGGCGATCGATCTATTGCGCCAGCCTGATCTCGTGGCCGCGGCCGCCGCTGAGTTCAACGAGCGGCGCGGAGCCGATTTTGC
>JADHQF010000011.1 GCA_016778085.1 Luminiphilus sp.
CCCAGAATTCCTCCGTCTTCACATAGGCCCGCACCAGGAAATCGATGGAGGAATCGCTGAACTGTTTTACTCTGACAATGGGCTCCGGCGTGGTCAGGAAGCGCTCATCCCCTGCAATCAGGTCCTCAAGCACCTTTTGTACGTGATCCAGATCATCGCTGTAACTGACGCTGTAAATCACGTCAGTGCGCCGCAAGTCCTGCCCGGTGAAGTTCAGAATCACACCACCCCAGATCTTGCTGTTGGGAATGATCAGAACACGGTTATCGATCGTCACGACGGTTGTGTTCACGAGGTTCATTTTTTTGACAGTGCCCTCCGCGTCAGCCGCCGAGATAAAGTCACCGGTATCAAACGGCCGGTAGGCGAGAATCATGGCGCCCGCAGCGAAGTTGCTCAGCGTGTCTTGCAGCGCAAAACCGACTATAAAGCCCACCACGCCCAGACCGGCAATCATGGGCGTGACCGACACGCCGACCTGGGACAGGGCGACCAGCACCCCCACCAGGAACACGATCGTGCCGGAAATGGAGATCAACATTTCTTTTAACAACTGCGACACAGACTGGTCCGAGTGTTTGAGTGCGCGCTCGGTGACCCGCCTTGTAATGCGCGCCAGCCAACGTGCCGCTATAAGAATGACAATAAAGAGAAGCACCGAGAGCAGTGTGCTGGCACCACGATTGGCGAGCCAATCTTTGAACTTGGTGGTCGCTTCAGCATAGAGCACGCTGGCAATGTCCGTGTCTACTAGCGATAACGCGAGGCTGCCCCGTTCCTCAATGAGCGTGCGGCGCATTTCCAGGGTGTCGCCCCCCAAACGGTCGAGCTGCGCCACCACGCCTCTGAGCCGCGTCACCGACAGCTGCAACCGCTCCGACTCAAACCGTGCCGCTTGAATCAGATCCGCGTCGGTGCCATCCGTCGCCTGTCGCGCTGCCAGCATTTTCAAGCCGTGCTGGTGAAGATGAATGAGGCCCATCATTTCCTCACCAAACCACGTCAGGGTCCGCACCACTTTCTCGCGCAGGCTGGTGTCATCAATGTCCAATGCGACGAGGAGGAGCACCTGCTCTGTCGACAGCTCCAAGTACTGCAGGCGCTGACCGTCCACCAATTCAGCAAAGGACTCCTCCGCCAACAAAGCCGGCCCTGAGAGATCAGCCTGAAGCTCCAGCGACTCGTTCAGGCGCGTGGTTAGGCTGATAAAGCGGTCCACTAGCGCCTGCTCGATCAAGTCACCGCGAGCGCGCATCAGTTGATCTAACGTGTCGCGCTCGGGGGCATCCTCGGGAAGCGCCAACACCCGATCCGCCAGCGACATAATGCGGCGCAGCACGTGGATCGTTTTTTCATCGCGACGAATCTCGAGCGTGCGTCGCCGCTCAAAAGACTCGGGCATGGGGTAGCTCTCGAATGTGCGCAGTGAGGCGAGTTCTCTCGAGACCTTGTCTGACAGCTGGGCAATAGTTAGTTCACTGGCGGCAGGCGGTCCTACAACGTCTACCTCTACCTCTTGAGCCACCACACCGACAGCCCACAAGAGCAACACAGCGGCGATAGCGGATCGCATCCCTCTGCACAGCATGCTTGTACGGGGTTGTCGCAACATAGGCTTAGGCCGCTGTTCTCCGCTGCTGCACCGACTCGGCGAGGGCATGCAAGGTGGAAACCGTCTGCGCCCAGTCCATGCATGGGTCGGTAATACTCTGGCCGTAGACCAGATTGTTCTTGTCGATCACGTCCTGCCGACCTGCCTCAATGAAGCTCTCTAACATCAACCCGATAATACGCCGATCACCGCGCGCTACCTGGGTGGCGATGTCCTCTGCTACCGATACCTGACGCTGCGGCTGCTTGCGGCTGTTGGCGTGGCTGGCATCGATCATCACGCTCTCGGCTAGCTTGGCCTTGGCGAGCATGGCACAGGCATCGTCCACCGAGAACATATCGTAATTAGGTTGGGGGCCGCCGCGCAGAATCAGATGGCAATAGGGGTTACCTGCGGTCTCGAAAATGGCCGACTGGCCGCCTTTGGTCACTGACAAAAAATGATGCGAGTGCTGCGCGGCACCTATGGCATCGACCGCGATCTGCACATTCCCGCCCGTACCATTTTTAAAACCGACCGGACAAGAGAGACCGCTGGCAAGCTCCCGATGGCTCTGGCTCTCGGTTGTGCGGGCACCGATGGCGCCCCAACTGACCAGATCGGCAATGTACTGCGGCGAGATCAGATCCAGATATTCAGTAGCGGTGGGGAGGCCCACGCCATTGATATCCAGCAACAATTGGCGCGCGCGGCGCAGGCCTTCGTTGACGTCGAAGGAGTTGTCGAGGTGAGGGTCGTTGATGAGGCCTTTCCAACCAACCGTGGTGCGGGGTTTCTCGAAATACACACGCATCACCACAAAGATATCTTCTGATACCTCGTCCGCCAGCGTTTTAAGTCGCGCGGCATAGTCCATGGCGGCATCCGGGTCATGTATCGAGCACGGCCCCACCACGACCACCAGACGATCGTCGGCCTGCTCCAAAATCGACTGAATCACCCCGCGAGACGCATTCACATGTTCGGCCAGTGGCCCTTCTGCCGGCAGCTCCGCAATGAGCGCCTCGGGCACCACCAGCTCACGCAGATTCTGAATGCGAAGATCGTCAGTGTTGGCAGACATCATGGATTACCGCTTTAACCAATATCAATAAACGCCGAAGGATACCACCGCCGGCCGATTAATCTGTGGCCAAGTATTTACCTTCTGCAAGGAGCTCATCGACCAACTGCCCGATGATATTGGGCGTGACCAGATGAGCGGCATACCAGGTATGCAGACAGCGAATGCGGGTCGGCTCACTGATGCCACCAATGCCACGCTCGTCGAGCGCCGACTGCATCCCTTTTTCATTTAGCAGCTGCCGCTCAGCATCGGACAAGAAACGCGATCGCTCCTCCCGATGTCGCGCGTGATCATCATTCATTGCCTGCTGGAGCGCGGTCGAGGCATCCACTCGATCCTGCAATCGCGCAATCCATCCGGCGGCTTCAAGCCGATCAATCCGCAGGCTCAGCTCCGCCCCTACCAACCAGTAAAGCGTGGGAAAAGGCTTGCCATCGACTACCGAGGCCACACGAATGACCAACGGCTCACCGCGTTCATCCGCCACAGGGATCGCGCGCAGTCCCCGGGGCTCTCGACCCAGCAATGCGGCAACGCGAGAAAGCTGGTCAGCGGAGAGGGGCTTGTCGTGATGGTCAGGCTGCATGAGCAAATGTTAACACCGCGATCGATTGACCCTGGTACCGAGTGCGAGTAAGGTTCCGCGCATCAGGTGCCTGCCGGTCTCACGATCTGGGCAGGTTAAAAGGGAAGTCCGGTGAGCTTTGGCAAGTCCGGCGCTGCCCCCGCAACGGTCATCACTGAGGTGAGAGCCCGATACCTGCCTGATCAACACACATCATGTGGAGCGGAGGGCTCCTACAGGATGCGCTCGACACCCGTGGCATAAGCTGTCACGCCGTGTCATGCATCTCCTGCCCCTCGCCCCGAACGCCGGATTGACGGCTACGACACCAATAGGGGAAGGGATGACAGTTTCACATTCTCACGGCAATCACTCGATAGCCTCACCAGCAGATCAGGCACAGATTCAGCCAGAAGCTTGGTTAGCCATTCAGAGTCCGCAGCTGAATTCGGATGTCAGCAACACTGCAGCATCGTTTCCTGCGCACTCTTTGGTAGCTGCTCTTCGGTCTGCTGCCCTGTTCTTAGGGGCCCTAACGGGCTCGTGCGTCACTATGGCGCAAGAGCCCTCTGCCACCGCGTCGACGGATGTCGTCGAGGTGGAGGAAGTCGTGGTCTCATCGCGGACACCGGATCTGATTGATCAGATTGGCGTCTCGGTCAGCGTACTCGATGAGGACACGATGCAATCCCTGGGCTATCCCGACCTCGCCTCGCTGCTCGATACCCAACCGGGGGTCACCGTGACCATGGATGGCGGCTACGGCAAAGCGGCGGCAGTTCGGATCCGGGGCGAGGAAGGCTACCGCACACGCATTGTGCTGGACGGCATCAATATCGCGGACCCCTCCTCCCCCCAAGTCAGTCCCCGTATCGAGCACCTAGTGAGCAGTGGCTTGACTCGAGTAGAGATCCTGCGCGGTCCACAAGGACTGCTATGGGGCGCAGATGCCGGTGGCGTGATTCTGATGTCGACTACCGATACGGTAGCCGCGTCGGGTGTGGAAGGCTATTTAGAGGCGGGCAGCGACGATTTTTATCAGGGTGCCATCAATGGCGTCTTGAGCACTGATCAGCTGACTGCGTCAGTGTCACTCTCGCAACTAGAAACCGACGGCTTCAACGCGCGGGAGATTGATAGCGTCGACCCAGACCGGGACGGCTACGAGAACACGACCGCTCATGGCGCACTCTCATGGGCGATCAGCGACGCCATCTCATTGCAGGTTGCGGCAACCGATATTTCCGGCGACAACGAATACGATGGCTGTTACGACACCGCAACATTTGCATTGATTCACGACTGTGACGATGACTATGAGCAACAAGCCTGGCGCGGCGCCCTGCGCTACGCCTCTGAGCGACACACCGTTGAGCTCAGCTATGCCTCGAGCGATACCGAGCGCGCCTTTTTCTCTGCTGGCATTTTGTCCTACGAAACCGAGGGCGAGACAGATACGACGTCCCTCATCGGCGCATGGCGGCTCACAGACAACACCCGGCTCACCTACGGTGTCGATCACGAAGAGCAGGCGCTCTCTGATGCCAGTACCGATTGGTCCAGAGACAACACCGGCATCTATCTAGAGGCCCAACAGCGCTTTGGCCTTGGCGTTGTGACCTTTGGCTGGCGTCACGATGACAACGACGATTTTGGTGAGTTCGACAGCTGGCGCATCAGCGGGCGCTACGATCTGGACGGTATGGCCGAGGGATGGGCACTGCGTGCCGCGATCGGCACCGGATTCCGTGCACCGAGTCTTTACGAGATCGCCTACAACAACGGCCCCTTTGCCTATCCTCCTGCCAGCAGCGTGCCGCTTTTGGAGGAAGAGTCTGAAGGCTGGGAACTCGCCCTGATTGGTGCCGTAGGCAATCTTGATCTCGAGCTGATCTGGTTCGATCAGGAAATCGACAATGAGATCATCTTTGACCTTGCGGGCTACAGTGGCTACCTGCAAACCACAGGGACCAGTCAGTCCGAAGGCCTGGAAATCATCGCCAGCTTGCCCCTGTCCGAGCGATGGCGCATTGAGGGTAACTTCACCTCGCTCGATGCCACGCAGCAAAACGGTGACGATCGCGCCTATCGACCAGATCAAACGGGCCAGGTGAGCATCGTATGGACGCGCAATGATTTGCGAGCCCGAGTCACCGGCCGCTATACCGGAGAAGCAACCGACCCCTTCATGACTTCGATTGATGACACCTTTACTATCGACCTGAGCGCGCAGTGGGATCTGTCGGACCGTTGGGCGTTAGAAGCAAGGGTCCTCAACGTCACAGACCACGATGACCAGCAGCTACCCGGCTATTATGTTCCGGGGATGACGGCTTACGCCGGCGTGCGCGTGAAACTCTAGGAACACTCCATGGACCGCAACACCAAACACAACAAAGCCATGGCCAAGCAGAAGGCCGCCGTGGATGAGGGCATCGCCAAGGCGGATGTCGAGCGCGGGGTGTCGGTTTTACTCACCGGTGATGGTAAAGGCAAAACCAGTTCCGCCTTTGGCATGGTAATACGGGCGCTAGGCTACGGCCAAAAGGTAGGCGTCGTGCAATTCATTAAAGGCGTGCAGGCCTCAGGTGAAGAAAATTTTGTCAGAGACCATTTGCCCGGTGTGGACCTCCACCAGATGGGCACGGGATTTACCTGGGATACGCAGGACCGGGAGAGTGATATCGCCGCCGCCAAACGGACCTGGGAACACGCGTTGGCGATGCTGGGCGACGCCAGCTACGATCTGGTGGTGCTCGACGAGCTCACATACATGCTGGCGTTCGACTATCTCCCGGAAGACGAGGTGATCAGTGCGCTCACCGGGCGGCCCGAAGCACAAAGCGTCGTAGTCACTGGTCGTGGGGGCGGTCAGGCCCTGCGGGAGGCCATGGACACCGTGTCTGAGGTTAAAGAAGTCAAGCACGCCTATCGCGCCGGCATTCGCGCCCGACAGGGTGTGGACTACTAAAAATGGGCGCGCACCCGGCGATCCGCCCCGCCGCCTTCATCCGCTACAAATTTCTCAACGCGCTTTTTCTCGGGCTGTCTGTCGGCGCGGTGTTTGTGCTGTACACACCACTGTCACCGTCGGTGTTCTCCGCAGGCGGGATCGGACTCGCGTTGGGTACCCTGATAGTCGCCACCCAGTACCGAAGGATTCTGGCACCGAGCTGGTTTTTTCGGCTGTCGCTCGGGGTGGAGCTGGTTACGCTCAGTGGCGTGGCGGCAGTGCTCCTTCTCCCTCTGGAGCTCCCCCTCGCGCTATTCGTTTACCTCGGCTATCAGGTGACCTTCTCGCTGGGCAATTACCTGGTGCGCTGCGAGACCCTGCTGATGGTCTCGGTGGAGCAGCTGCGCAAACTCGACGTGGCGAAACAGGCCGGCTATTTACTAGGAATGGGAGGTGCGTGGGCGGTGTATGCAGGCCTTGAGCAATTTGCGGCGATCGATGGACGGGTCGAGCAGGTGATTTCCCTGCACTGGGTACTGGCGGTTGTCGAGGTATTGGTGGTGGTTGCCCTGTGGCGGGCCTTTAATCGGGATCAGCTAGCCAACAGCGCCCCGCTGATCCGCGATGAACCGGGTCTTTCCGCCGACTAATCCAAGAGATCAGGCTGCTCATTCAGAATGACATCGAACAGTGGCTGGGCACTGAACCAACCGGCCAGCGTACTGCCCACCTGCCCCGCCGTGTGCAGCGCCATTTCGTGGGGAATGGGCTGGGTTGTGCCCGCCGCCTCAGCCATCAGCTGAGCCTGACAGCTGCGCTCAAAGGTGACGTACCACCACAGCGCCTCATCCACTGACTCCCCCACCGTCAGGTGACCATGATTCTTCAACACTATCGCTTTTTTATCGCCGAGTGCCTCGGCAAGACGCTCCCCTTCACTCATCGACACCACCACACCGGTGTAGTCGTCCAACAAAGCGAGATCGTCATAAAACGCGCAGGCGTCCTGTGTGATGGGGTCTAACAATCGCCCCAGAGAAGACCAGGTCTTGCCGTAAATCGAGTGGGCGTGGGCCGCGGCGGTGACTTCCGGTCTGGCCTGATGTATGCGGCTGTGAATTGTGAACGCCGCGCCATTCAGCAGCCCCTCACCTTCAACGATGTCGCCTTCATGACTGACCCTGATGAGGTCCGAGACCCGCATAAGCTTGAACGAGCGACCCATGGGATTGACCCAGAAGGTGTCGGTATTGATCGGGTCACGAACGGTGATGTGTCCGGCGACCCCTTCGTCAAAACCAAACTTACCGAAGATTCTCAGTGCCGCGGCGAGGCGCTGCTTGCGCTGCAACTGCTCGGCTGCCGGGTCAAGACCCTCTCCGGGCATCGCTGCCAGATCCGCGTTCATCACCAACTGGTTCACTTGCTCGTTCATGCCTGCTCACTCCTGTTCTCGCGCCAATACTGTGCCGCCTCGCGCGCCAACTCACCCTCCGAGGGCAGCGGCTCGCCCTGCGCATTCAAGTGCGCCGCATACGCACTCAATACCTCACCCGCCTGCGCTGAGACCTCCTCCGGACGCAACGGGTCACCACATTCATCGCAGGACAATACCGCCCGGGTTTGCTTGCCGCACAAGCTGTGGCGGTACCGCTGGGGCGGGCCGTTACCGTCATCCATCCAGTCATCACCCCATTGGCTCAGCGTCATGAGCACGGGATAGAGCGCCAGGCCTTTGCGGGTCAATCGGTACTCGTAGCGTGTGGGGCGCTCCATATAGGCCACCCGGGTCAGCACACCCTCGTCGACCAATTTGCCGAGTCGCTCCGAGAGGCGGTGTCGCGTCACGCCCAGGCTGCGCTGAAAGTCGTCAAAACGCCGAGTGCCGCGAAAGGCGTCGCGGATGATCAGCAAGGTCCAGCGCTCGCCCAGCACCGAAAGTGCCCGAGCCACTGAACAGACCTGTTGATCAATATCGTCCCACTTCATGCTTGAAAGAGTGCGCGTGACGGACGCCAAACGCAAGCGCGGGCACCGAAGTGCCCGCGCCAATTCACCTTTAACTCGGTTGTGATTCAGCCAAACTGGTTCATGGTGTTGTCGTCACCCGCCGCTTTCAGCGCCGCGTCACCGGAGAAGTACTCCTTGTGGTCATCGCCCATGTCGGAACCCGCCATGTTCTGGTGCTTCACGCAGGCGATGCCCTGACGGATCTCCTTGCGCTGCACACCCGCCACATAGCCCAGCATCCCCGCCTCACCGAAGTACTCCTTGGCGAGGTTATCGGTGGACAGCGCCGCCGTATGGTAGGTCGGTAGCGTAATAAGGTGATGGAAGATGCCTGCCTCGCGGGATCCGTCGCGTTGGAAGGATTGAATGCGACGATCTGCCTCTGCCGCCAGGTCCGTTTCGTCGTAGCTGGCGTCCATTAGTGCCTCACGATCATAAGCCGACAGGTCCTGACCCGCCTCGGACCAGGCGTCGAAAACCTGCTGGCGGAAGCTGAGTGTCCAGTTAAACGATGGGCTGTTGTTGTAGACCAGCTTGGCGTCCGGCACGGCCTCGCGGATACGATTCACCATCGAGGCAATCTGGCCGACGTGCGGCTTCTCGGTTTCGATCCACAGGAGATCAGCACCGTTCTGCAAAGAGGTGATGCAGTCGAGTACCACCCGATCCTCTCCCGAGCCCTTGCGGAACTGGAACAAACCGGATGCCAAACGCGCCGGCTTCAACAACTTGCCGTTGGCCTTGACCACCACGTCACCATTGGCAATGTCATCGGCGTTGTCGATGTAATCGCCGTCGAGGAAACCGTTGTAGAGATCACCCAAATCACCTGGCTCCTGCGTCACCGCAATCTGCTTGGTGAGGCCTGCGCCAAGCGAATCGGTGCGCGCCACGATAATGCCGTCTTCCACGCCCAGCTCCAGGAAGGCGTAGCGAATCGCGCGAATCTTGGCGATAAAGTCGGCGTGGGGGACCGTTACCTTGCCGTCCTGGTGTCCGCACTGCTTCTCGTCGGAGACCTGGTTTTCAATCTGGATAGCGCAGGCGCCCGCCTCGATCATGCGTCGAGCCAGCAGGTAGGTGGCCTCCTCGTTGCCGAATCCGGCATCGATGTCAGCGATAATCGGCACCACGTGGGTCTGGAACTCATCAATTTGCTTGGTAATGCTTTGCACCTCAACGTCGTTGCCACTCTCACGGGCTTTATCGAGGGCGCGAAACAAGCCACCGAGCTCGCGGGCATCGGCCTGTCGCAGGAAGGTGTAAAGCTCTTCAATCAGCGCCGAGACCGAGGTTTTCTCGTGCATCGATTGATCGGGCAGAGGACCAAACTCTGAGCGCAGCGCGGCGATCATCCAGCCTGACAGGTACAGGTAGCGCTTGTCGGTGGTACCGAAGTGCTTTTTGATCGAGATCAGCTTCTGCTGCCCAATAAAGCCGTGCCAGCAGCCCAGAGACTGGGTGTAGTGGCCCGGGTCGCTGTCGTAGTCCGCCATATCTTTGCGCATGATCGCTGCGGTGTACCGGGCGATATCGAGTCCGGTCTTGAAGCGGTTCTGCAAGCGCATCCGGGCAACGTACTCAGGGCTGATATCTGACCAGTTATTGGATTGTCCGCAACTGGCTTCCATCACCTTGATGGCCTCTGCGTATGTCGACATGGCGTCTCTCCTGTTCATTCGCACTGCCTAAGCAGCATTTTCAACACGCCGGCAGTCTAGGTGCCGCTTCATTATTTTCAAACCAAATAGATCTCATACTTACCATTCATAGCCTAAATATCTCGTGCTGCCGTGAATTGTCCGGCCGTGAAAGGCTTCCCTTTAAAGTCACCGCGTTTGCCCCTAGACTCCGGCCCTTGCCCACGCCTCTGCGCTATCGGTCAGGAGAAAACAGCATGAGCGAACCGCTGGTCAGCATCATCATGGGATCCCAATCAGATTGGGAAACCATGCAAGCTGCCACCACCGTGCTCACCGAGCTGGGTGTGCCCTTCGAGACAAGGGTTGTCTCAGCGCACCGCACGCCCGCGCGGCTGGTGGAATTTGCCGAAGGCGCTGCGTCGCGTGGCCTGAAGGTCATCATTGCGGGCGCCGGTGGCGCCGCGCATTTGGCCGGCATGGCAGCGTCTATGACCCACCTGCCGGTAATCGCCGTGCCGGTCTCCAGCAAACAACTCAAGGGCATGGACAGCCTGCTCTCGATGGTGCAAATGCCTAAAGGGGTAGCCGTGGCCTGCCAGGCGATCGGTGAAGCCGGCGCTTTCAACGCGGGTTTGATGGCGGCTCAGATTCTAGCCACCTCTGATCCTGCGCTGTCACAAGCGATTCAAGACTGGAGAGCCCGGCAAACTGACAACGTTCCCCACGCCGTCGACTGATGCGGATTGCCATCGCCGGATGCGGCCAATTGGCAAGAATGCTGGCCCTTGCGGGCTGGGAAATGGGCCACCGCTTCTCCTTCATCGCCGATCCGGGCGAGGGCACGGATTGTGTTGACGGCCTGGGGCCGGTCGTAGCCCGAGATGATCACCCCGAGCCAGCGGCGCTCCTTGAGGCGCTGGGACGTCCCGACATTGTCACCGTCGAGAAAGAGCACGTGAGCGTGGCCCTGCTAGAGGGACTCGCCGAGCACTGTTTGGTCGCGCCCTCCCCCGAAGCGATTCGCATTTGCCAACATCGCGGCCGAGAAAAAACCGCACTGCAGAACCTTGGGATCAGTACTGCTCCTTTCCAGTTGGTAGAGGATGGTCCCTCATTGATTACGGCGGTGGAGGCGCTGGGCTACCCGGCGTTCGTGAAATCCTGTGAGCAGGGCTATGACGGCCAGAACCAATGGCTACTGCGCGACCCCGAATCGCTGGAAGCGCTTGCAGCACAAATGGATTCTCTCCCTCCGTTGGTCGTTGAGGGCGCCGTTCACTTTGACCGAGAGCTATCGATGATTGCGGCGCGGTCTGTGAGTGGCGAGACCGCCCTCTACCCGCTGGCCGAGAATCGTCACCGTGAGGGGATTCTGCTCACCTCGGAGGTACCGGCGGCCAATATCAATGAGGAGACTCAGGCACAGGCCCACCACATTGCGCGCACATTGCTCGAGCAGTGGTCGTACGTAGGGGTGCTCTCCATTGAACTCTTTGATGAGGGAGGCAAGCTCCGCGTGAACGAACTGGCACCCCGCGTCCACAACAGTGGCCATTGGTCTCAGGATGCGGGCGTCACCTCCCAGTTCAGCAACCACATTCGCGCCATTACCGACACGCGTCCTGGCAACACTCGACCTGCGCTCTATGCGGGCATGGTGAACCTTTTGGGCCGAGAACCCGACGCGACGCTTTTACAGGCGGAGGATGTGAATCTGCATTGGTACACGAAGTCTGTCCGCAGCCGCCGAAAAGTGGGTCACATTAATGTGCAGGCTAAGGATCGCGCTCGGCTACAACAGCGCCTTGCTGAACTGGAAGCGGCCCTGTATCCCGAGGGGGAGCCGCTGTAGCGCGCCCTCATCTATCGCGCTTTTTATTGCGCGTTTTCTTCTCTGATTTTTTGATGTGGCTGATCATGCGTTTGCGACGTTGCACCTGGCGCTGCGTTAGCTTGTTGCGCTTTCCTGCATAAGGGTTATCGCCGGATCGCAGTTCGATGCGAATGGGCGTGCCATGCAAGGCCAGTTCGCGGCGAAAGATCTTTTCCAGATAGCGTTGATAACTCGCCGGCAGCGCATCCGTCTGGCTGCCATGAACCACTACAACGGGGGGATTCTGGCCGCCGGCGTGCGCATAGCGGAGCTTGATCCGTCGTCCGTTCACCATGGGTGGCGGATGGCTCGCCACCGCGTCCTCAAGGATCCGGGTGAGGCGCGGCGTGCTCAAGGTTCGGGTCGCTGCGTCATGGGCCGCATGAACCGAACCGTAAAGCTTGCCCACCCCAGATCCGTGCAGAGCCGAGATAAAATGAATATCGGCGTAATCGATGAACTGCAGTCGGCGGCGCAGCTCCGAGCGAATCCAGTCCCGCTCATCGGACTCAATGCCGTCCCATTTATTCAGAGCAATCACCAGCGCTCTACCCGCCTCGATGCATTGGCCCAACAAGTGCAGATCCTGCTCCACCAAGCCTTCGTGGGCGTCCATGGTCAGGATCACAACCTGGGCATCGGCGATGGCCTTCAGCGTTTTGACGATAGAAAACTTTTCCACAGCCTCACGGACGTTTTTGCGTTTGCGCACCCCAGCGGTATCGATGAGCGTGTAGTGCCGGCCCCGGCGCTCGTAGTCGATATAGACGCTGTCCCGGGTGGTACCCGGCTGGTCGTAGACCACCACCCGGTCCTCACCCAGCAGTCGATTGACGAGCGTCGATTTGCCCACGTTGGGACGGCCGACAATTGCAACGCGGATGGCGCCCTCGATTGTTGGCAGCGCTTCTTCATCGGCTTGTTCTAACCAGGGCGTCAGGACGGTGGCAATGAGCTTGCGCACGCCGCGATTGTGGGAGGCCGCAATCGTGTGCAGATGATCAACCCCAAGCTGATAAAAATCACTGGCAGCGATGTCCTCACCCACGCCATCGATTTTATTCACTACCAAATGGAAGGGCTTGCCCTCGGTGCGCAGATGCGTCACCAGAGCCTCGTCGCCCGGGTGCAGACCGGCGCGGCCATCCACCAACAGCAAGACCACGTCCGCCTCGGAGATGGCTGCCATCGACTGGCTCGCCATTGCCGCATCGATACCCTCTTCCTCTCCCGAGATGCCACCGGTATCAATGACGATAAAGGCTGTTTCCTCCAGCCGCCCCTGCCCGTATTGTCGATCGCGGGTCAGACCCGACAAATCGGCGACCAAGGCGTCCCGACTGCGGGTCAGCTGGTTAAAGAGAGTGGATTTGCCGACATTGGGACGGCCCACCAAGGCGAGCACGGGCAGCATGACGTCAGTTTCGCGCTTCGACGTCGTAGGCTTTCAAGGCACCGTCGTTGGTGTAGACAAACAGCCGGTTGCCCCGCGCGATCATGTCGGCTCGCGCGCCCTTTGAATCGACTTTGGTGCGGCCGACGATTTCCCCGTCGACCTGCGACAGCAAGTGCAGGTATCCCTCGAAATCAACTGTTGCCACGTAGCTGTTGACCGGCGTCGGACGCGACAATTCGCGGAAGCCCAGATCGATATTCTGCCAGCGCACACCCTGCCCATTGCGCAGGAACGCACTCACCGTGCCATCGTCGTCAGCCACGTACACGTTGCCGAAGCCCACACCCACACCCGATACCGACGACACATTGCGCTGCCAGAGCCGCCGACCGGAACGCGTGTCGATGGCCGCCAAACGGCCCTGATAGCTCGCGACATATAGCTCGCTGCCCTGAAGCGCCATGGAGCCATCGATATCAACAATGCGTTCGATTTCAGATCGACCCTGCGGAATCGCCACCCGGGATTCCCAAGCCACATTGCCCGAGCGCAGATTGACGGCGACCACCTTGCCATCGGCGAATCCAGCAATCGCGTTATCGCCGAGAATCATCGGCGTGCCGGTACCGCGCAGGGTCAGCACGGGGACATCGCTGGTGTAGGTCCAGCGGGTCTCACCAGTCTCGTAATCGAAACCCATCAGCTTACCGTCATAGGTCTGGGCCACCACATAGCGGCCATCACCCTGAGGGGCCGATAGCACCTCACCCGAGACCACCGCGCGCCAGATCTCCTCGCCGCTGTCGGCCGACAGGCGCATGACCAGCCCTTCGGAGGCACCGACGAAAATGGAGTCCCCGTAGTGCCCTACACCGCCAGACAATGCCAAATCCAGATTACTTTTCCAGCGCACACGGCCCGTCTCGGCATCGACCGAGGCGAGCTTGCCCTCAGAGGAGGCGACATAAATGCTGTCATTCACGAGGATGGGAGTGATCTTGTAGAGGCCTTCACCCTGACCATCACCCACCCCGCGGGACCAGCGGCTCTTGAGTTTGACCTGCTCGTCGATTTTCTGCAGTTCTACGGGTTCACGCGGATCGAAATCATCATCGCTGAACCAACCCGTAATCGTGCTGCAGCCCGCACTGAGCGCGAAACTCACCACCAGCACTGTGCGCGTGAGCTGTCTCATCAGCTGGCATCCTCGGCGACGTCGGCCTCAGGTGAGGCAGGCAGGCGCGTCTCGAGCGTACGCACCTTATTATCCAGTACGACGCTGTACTGACCCAACTCTGTGGCCAGATCCCGTCCCTCGCGATAGGCCGTCAAGGCGTCAGCCGTGCGGCCCGCCGCCAAGTGGATATCGCCCTCAGCTTGAGCATAGGCCACGGGATAGGCGTCGCTGCCCTGGGAGAGTATCGCCAGCGCTTCGGTTTCTTGACCCTGTGCCGCAATAACCCGCGCCAGCCGCAGCTGAATCAGTTGCCCAATATCAGAGCGGGTGTCGCCGGCGGCCAGCGCCCACCGCAACGCGGACTCCGCGCCAGCAAGGTCACCGGCTTCAACGGCCACCTTAGCTTCCAGCATGGCACCGAATCGCGCATAGGTAGAGCCGCTGTGGTTTTCCTTTAACTGCGCTGCGAGCGCTGCTAATTGCTCGGGGCCATCCTCTTCGAGCTGGATGGAGAGCATGCTGGCATAGAGATCCGAGGCGGCCTCGGTTTTAGAGGCAGTGAAGCTCTGATACTGCTGCCAGCCCACGGTTCCCAGCACGGCCACCACGACTGCGGCGACGATGCCTTTTCCATTCTCATCCCACCACCGTTTAAGTGCCGCGAGATCCGCCTCATCCTGCATATGTTCTGCCACGCGTGACTCCTTTTATCAGGCGCTGTGTGTCGCCGCGAGATAGTTGGCCAGAAACGACTCCAGCTCGGCATCCGCTATGGTCTGTTGCTCGGCTTCTACCCTTAAGGGCTTCAGCGTGACCTGGCTATTTGCGACTTCGGCGTCACCATAAACCAGAGCCCAGGCAGCGCCACTTTTATCAGCACGCTTGAACTGGCTCTTGAAACTGCCACCACCGAGGTGCTGCACCATATCAAGGTCCGGGAACTGCCGACGCAGGGCATCCAGCCTCGGCAGACTGTGTCGATAGGCATTTTCGTCTGCCGTCACAATATACAGGTCCGCAGGGGCCGAGACTGTAATATCCAACGCCTGCATGAGCAAGATCAGTCGCTCTAGACCTACGGCAAAACCGGCTGCAGGGGTCTGTTTACCGCCAAACGTCGATACCAGGGTGTCGTAACGCCCACCGCCGCATACCGTGCTCTGCGCACCGAGATGCTCAGTGGTCCACTCAAACACCGTTTTATTGTAGTAATCGAGGCCGCGTACCAGTCTGGGATTCACCACATAGGCAATACCGAGCGCATCAAGCTGGCTGAGTAATTCGGCAAATTCAGCGTGGGTCTCGGCATCGAGATAGTCAGACAGCACCGGCGCCGAATCAAGCACCGCCTGCGTGTCAGGACTCTTGCTGTCGAGAATGCGGAGCGGGTTAGTCTCCAATCGGCGCTGGCTGTCCTCGTCCAGACGGGAACGATGTTGGCCGAGATAGCCCACCAGGGCCTCCCGGTAGCGCGCACGATCAGCTGCGGAACCAATGCTGTTGATCTGCAACTGCAGGGCGTCGTCCACGCCTAGGCGTCGCCAGAGCTGTCGACTTAGCGCGATCAGTTCGGCGTCCTGATCAGGTGTCGCCACGCCGAAGGCCTCGACCCCCAGCTGATGAAACTGGCGCTGGCGGCCCTTTTGGGGTCGCTCGTAGCGAAACATCGGCCCCATGTACCACAAGCGTTGAGGCGTCACAGCAAGGTTATGCTGCACCACCGCCCTCACGCACCCCGCCGTGCCCTCCGGGCGCAGTGTCATGCTGTCATCATTGCGATCCGCAAAGCTGTACATCTCTTTTTCAACAATATCGGTGACCTCACCGATGGAGCGGGCGAATAGATCAGTCGGCTCGATAATGGGCAAGCGGATCTCGGCATAGCCATAGCTCGACAACACCTCGAGCGCGGCCGTCTCCATTGACTGCCACAGCGGGGTGTCCTCGGGCAGGATGTCGACCATCCCGCGTATCGCTCGAAAAGTTGTCATGATCTGAACGTCAGTGTGTGCTGGAGATAATGTTGGCTTCCCTCTCCGAGCGCGCGACTTCAAGGGCCTCTGCGCGATCGCGAATCACCGACTCAAGATGGTCCACAAAGTCCTGGTTGCTGACTTTGTGGTCGGGCTCTCCGGAGATGTAGATCAGATTGTTGGGTGTGGCACCTGTGAGGCCAACATCCGCTTCCCGCGCCTCGCCTGGCCCGTTAACAATGCAACCAATCACCGCCACATCCATGGGCGTGCGGATATCTTCAAGACGGTTTTCCAGCTCGTTCATCGTGCTGATCACATCAAAGTTTTGGCGCGAGCAACTCGGGCAGGCAATGAAATTGATCCCATTGGCGCGCAATTTCAGGCTCTTCAAGATCTCAAAGCCCACCTTGACCTCTTCCACCGGATCGGCGGCCAATGAGATACGTATCGTATCGCCAATGCCTTCCATCAACAGCATGCCGATCCCCACCGCAGACTTCACGGTGCCACCACGCGTGCCACCCGCCTCGGTAATACCCAAATGGAGCGGCTGCTCAATTTGCTCAGCCAGCTTGCGATAGGCCTCTACCGCCATGAAGACCTCCGAGGCCTTCACGCTCACCTTGAAGTCCTGAAAATCGTGACGGTCCAGTATCTCCACATTTCTCAGCGCGGACTCCACTAGGGCGTCGGCATTTGGCTCAGGATACTTGCGCAGTAATTCTTTACCCAGAGACCCCGCATTTACACCAATACGAATCGGAATACCCCGGTCCTGGCACGCCGCAATGACCTCCCTCACTTTGGCCTCGCGACCGATATTGCCAGGATTGATGCGCAGACAGTCGACACCGTACTCGGCGACCTTGAGCGCTATTTTGTGATCGAAGTGAATGTCTGCCACGACGGGAACACCCGCTCTCGGGCGAATCTCTTTAAAAGCTTCGGCAGCTTCCATGCTGGGCACAGAGACCCTAACCAAATCGGCACCCGCCGCTGCAATGGCATGGATCTGTGCGACCGTTGCCTCGACATCACAGGTTTCAGTGTTGGTCATGCTCTGCACGGCGATGGGGGCATCGCCGCCAATCGGCACGTTACCCACCTGAATCTGTCTACTTACGCGGCGCTTTATGGGCGAAGGCTGGTTCATGGCCACTGTCCTCCCGTATCCGGCTTTCAGACCGAATACTTGTTATCGACTCTAACGCTCCGTCCAGGCCCTGTACTCGAAAGAATCCGGGTACAGATTACGCAATGCCAACTCATAACTACCCAAGGCATCCTGGTCGCCTGTTTGATCGGCGATTTCCAGACCGAGTAGCAGCCCCCGCGGCGATTGCTGTGGAGAGACCGTCCTGTAGGTCTCATGATACCGCGCGGCTTCATTAGTATCACCCGCTTCAAGACGCAGAAATCCCATCTCTAAAAGCGCCACCGGATTCCGTCGATCCATCGACAGGGCCCGGGTAAAAGCTGCCTCGGCACCCGCATTGTCATCTAACTGCAGTCGAGACAGCCCCAAATTCACAAACGCCATGGGGCGTCCGCTGTAAAGTGTATCCTCCGTCACACGATAAAACTCGCGTTCCGCCTCGATATAGCGCCCTTGAGAGTACAGAAAAGCCGCGTAATTGTTGCGCGCTCTGGATAGGGTCGGTTCTGCCTTGAGCGCAGCGCGGAATTGATTCTCTGCCATCTCGAACTCGCCGGTGCTCTGGTACACCAGCGCGAAGGCCTCAAAGACCTCGGCATTCTCGGGATCCACCTCCCGGGCCAATTCGAGATTGCGCTTGGCGTTTTCCCAGTCACCCACACCGATATATTGCCGGGCGAGTGCCACACGCTTGTCCAGCGTAGCGTCGGGGTCAGAGGACATCTGTGTCCCACCGCTGTACTCAGTAACACAACCGGCCATCAGACCCAGCAGAATCATGAGCGCACCACCGCGCAACAGGCTGAGCCGGGAGCGCTGCGCCGATCGGCTCATACGGAAGCCATACTCTGACGGGTTCTGTCGCACGTCATCCACTTTCATCAGCCTGATTCCAACAGGCTATGATCGCCACGTCCAGCCCGGTGGCGTTCAGCCCGTCGGGTTCGGTCTACAACCTCACCCACCAGCTGGCCACAGGCCGCGTCAATGTCATCGCCCCGGGTGGTGCGCACTGTCACCACAAAGCCGGTGTCGGTCAGCACCTGCCAAAACCGACTGACTGCATTGCCGCTGGGTCGCTGATAACCCGAATTGGGGAAATCGTTAAAGGGGATGAGGTTGATCTTGCAGGGATAGTCTTTCAGCAAGGCGGCGAGTTCTCTCGCCTGCTCGACGCTGTCGTTGACCCCCGCGAGCAAGGTGTACTCAATAGTGACTACCCGTTTTTTGTCGGTTTGCGCGTCCAGATAAGCCCTGGCGGAGGCCAGCAATCGGGCTATTGGATATTTCCGATTAATGGGCACGATTTGATCACGCAGCGCATCATTGGGCGCATGGAGTGACACCGCCAAACTGACATCTGCCCACTCGGCGAGCCGATCCAGATTGGGCACTACCCCCGATGTCGACAGCGTCACCTTGCGCTTGGAGAGCCCGTAGGCCAGATCGTCACACATCAGGCTCATGGCAGATACGACGTTATCAAAGTTGAGCAGCGGCTCTCCCATGCCCATCATGACGACATTGGTCACGACACGGCCTTTGCCGGACTGCCAGGCATCGTAGGAGTTAATGGCCAACCACACCTGACCAATGATCTCGGCCGCAGTCAAATCGCGCTGGAAACCTTGCTTTCCTGTGGAACAAAATGTGCAGTCGAGGCTGCAGCCCACCTGAGAGGACACACACAGCGTGGCGCGATCACCCTCGGGTATCAGAACCGCCTCGACCAAACTGCCTCCCTCAACCGCGATGGCCCACTTTCGAGTGCCATCCTGTGAGTCGTGCTGCTCGGCGATGTTCGGCGGCGTGATCTCGGCTATTTCGCCTAACTGCGTTCGAAGTGACTGACTGAGATCTGTCATCTCCTCAAAGTCGCGCACGCCACGGTGGTGGATCCACTTCATGACCTGCTGGGCGCGGAATCGCTTCTCGCCGAGATCAGTGAAGAAGGTTTCAAGCTGTTGCCGGGTCAAACCCAGTAGGTTGACCCGATCGGTTACCGGTGAGGTGGCGATGAGTTGGTCTGCTGCGGTCATGGCATCAGAGCCGGCCATGCCTCAGCGTGGGCAGATCTCGCTCGAGGCAAAGAAGTAGGCAATTTCACGCTCAGCAGAAGCGGGGGAATCGGAACCATGCACCGCGTTGGCGTCGATTGATTGGGCAAAATCGGCGCGGATGGTGCCGGCGTCAGCTTCCTGAGGATTAGTTGCCCCCATCAGCTCGCGATTTCGGGCGATCGCATCCTCACCCTCAAGCACCTGAACAACCACGGGGCCTGAGGTCATGAACTTGACGAGATCCGGGTAAAAGGGGCGCTCTTTGTGCTCGGCGTAAAAACCGCCGGCAAGGTTGTCCGAGAGATGCAGCATTTTAGCTGCTACCACGGTCAGTCCTGCCTCTTCAAAACGACTGATGATCTGGCCAATCACGTTTTTCGCTACCGCATCGGGCTTGATAATCGATAAGGTGCATTCCACCGCCATGTTGCTCTCCGATTTCTACTAATGAAGTCGAGGCTCTTGCCTCGCGGGCGCGGAGTATAAGGGGTTTTACCCCGCAGTGTCATGGCAACAATGCCACCCGGATTACACCGTATTCAGTGTCTCTCCGAGGCATGGTTAATGGTGTAGCGCGGGATTTCGACCACCAGATTGGTATCACTCACCTGCGCCTGACAAGACAGCCGGGATTCAGGCTCCAGACCCCAAGCTTTGTCGAGGTAGTCCTCCTCGAGCTCATCGGCCTCCGCCAGTGACTCAAAGCCCTCTCGGACAATGACGTGGCAGGTGGTGCAGGCACAGGACATCTCACAGGCGTGCTCAATATCGATGTCATTGCGCAATAACGCCTGGCACACGGTTTCACCTTGCTCGGCCTCGACCACTGCCCCGTCGGGGCAGATCTCGTGGTGGGGGAGTACAACGATTTCTGTCACGGTGTGGATTCCTCTGCGACATCAGATTCAAGCTCCGAGAGCGCGACCCCCTGAAGCGCTTTTTGAATACTGCGATCCATGCGGCGCGCGGCAAAGACCTCGCTCGCCTTGCCAAGGATCTCGGTTGCTTCTCGAATATCATCGGACTGGTTCGCCGCCATCACGGTCTCAAGACTCTGCATATCGGATTGCAGCGCAGCGGTCTCGTCCTCGGACAGCAAATCACCATCGACTGTCATCGCGGCCTGCAATCCGTCGAGTAGGGCCTCGGCCTCGACCCGGGCTTCACCGAGCTTCCGCGCCAGCATATCTTCGCCGGCATGCTCGTAGCCTGCTTTGAGCATGTTCGTAATCTGTGCTTCATCCAAACCAAAGGCCGGCTTCACCACAATCTCGCTGCGCGCACCGGTTTGCTGCTCCACCGCCGAGACAGCGAGAATGCCATCCGCGTCAACCTGAAACGTGACCTCAATGCGGGCAGCACCCGCGACCATTGACGGAATACCGGTCAACTCAAAGCGGGCCAGGGAACGACAGTCCTCCACGCGCTCCCGCTCACCCTGCACCACGTGCACGACCAGCCCGGTTTGGCCATCCCGGGCGGTGGTAAATTCCTGCGCCCGCGCGACGGGGATCGTGCTGTTGCGGTCGACAATACGCTCTACCAGCCCGCCGTAGGTCTCGAGGCCGAGTGAAAGCGGGATGACGTCGAGCAACAGCGCTTCATCGCCCTGCCGGTTACCCACCAGGATGTCCGCCTGCCGAGCGGCGCCCATTGCCACGACCTGATCCGGATCAAGATTGCAGAGGGGTTCCAGACCAAAGCAGTTTGCGACCGCCTGACGCACGGCCGGCGTGCGGGTCGACCCCCCTACCAACACCACGCGATCAACCGCATCGATGCTGGCGTCTGCGAGGGTCTGGCGGCAGGCGTCGAGGGTGCGCTCGATATAGGGCGAAAGCAGCGTTTCCAGGGTCGATCGAGATACCGTGATCTCGCCGGTGACTGCATCCAGCCCGCTCACATCGAGGTCCACCGACGCCGTGTCACTCAAGCGCTCTTTGGCGTCCCGGGCCAGTGACAGCGCGACCCGTCGTTGAACCGCTGTGGGTTCACCGATCGACAGCTCAGCGAACAAATGAGCCGCTAATGCGCGATCAAAATCATCACCGCCCAGCGCACTGTCACCCCCTGTGGCAAGCACCTCGAACAAGCCCGCGCGCATGCGCAACAGCGAGATATCAAAGGTGCCACCGCCCAGGTCATACACGGCCAATAGGGATGATTCCTCAGCCTGCTCATCGAGACCGTAAGCCACCGCCGCTGCAGTAGGCTCATTCAGTAAGCGCAGCACTTTGATACCAGCCAGCTCCGCCGCTTGGCGGGTGGCCTGGCGTTGCGCATCGTCAAAGTAGGCCGGCACGGTGATCACGGCGCCGGCGATAGGCCCGCTCAACCGCGGCCCGGCTCTGTCTTTCAACGCACCTAAAATCGCTGCCGAGACCTCAACAGGGGTCTTGGCACCTGCATCAGTCGCAAACGCCAGACTCTCGCCTGCGGCCAACTGTATATAGGGGTCCTCTTCAAACTCTTCACGTGAGCGGCCCAACATCCTCTTGGCTGAAGCAATCGTGTTACCCGGTTCAGCGCTGGCCTGCTGCTCCGCGTCTGCGCCGACCAAAGTTTTCGACTTGCCGTAATACACCACCGAGGGCAACGATGCCTGCCCGGTGTCACCCGTCAGCACATTCAAGTTTGTCCCGTCGAAGTGCGCTATCAAGCTGTTGGTGGTACCAAGGTCGATGCCAACGCCGATCTGACGTTCGGTATGACTCTCAGGCGTGGCACCCGGTTCAGCAATCTGTAACAGCGCCATCTTCAGCTCACCCGCAACTTCGGTTCGCTAAGCAGTTTGGAGAGGTAGCACATTTCCTGCCAATGGCGCGCCGCATCCAGATAGGCATTAGCGGCGAGGGTTTTGGCGAACTGATCGCGACTCGCTGTGTAATGACCCTGAATGTCGGCAGTCAGGTCCTGGCGGCCCGCGGCGTCTGACGGGGCCAGCTCTTCCAGTTGCTCTCGCAAACTGATCTGTGTCATCAAAAAAGTGGATTCAACACCCGCGCGTTCCGCCGCGACCAGATCAACACCCGCTTGTTGCAGCAGATATTCGGCACGGGAGACTTCGTCGGAGAGGATGCGGAAGCCGCTATTAATGTCAGCGCAAAATTGCGCCGCCACCCGCTGCTCAACTTGAGGTTTGCCCGCGTAGCGGTCGGGATGAAACTGGGTCAGCAGGGCATGATACGCCCGTTCAAGCGCCGTCTCGTCCAGCGCAAAATCGGGTTCTAACTGAAACAACGAAAAATAGTCGCGCGCCGTCGCGCCCGCGGTGGCGTTCACGCTCAGACCGTGAAGCTTTCGCCGCAGCCGCACTCTCCCGCAACATTGGGGTTGCGGAACTCCAGGCCCTCGTTCAGACCTTCACGCGCAAAATCTACGATCGTGCCATCGAGGTAGACAAGACTCTTAGCGTCAACAAAGACTTTGACACCGTCGGATTCAAAGAAAGCGTCCTCCGGCTCCACCTGATCGACAAACTCCAGAACGTAAGCGAGACCCGAGCACCCCGAGGTCTTCACCCCGATACGAATGCCCTCGCCTTTACCGCGACTGGCAAGCTGACGGCTCACGTGCTCCGCCGCTTCACTGGTCAGGCTAATCGACATCTTAGTCGTCCTGCTTGTCGCGGTAGTTCTGAACAGCGGCTTTAATCGCATCCTCGGCCAACACCGAGCAGTGAATTTTTACCGGCGGCAGTGACAGCTCCTGTGCGATCTCGGTGTTCTTGATCGATGCGGCTTCATCCAGATTCTTGCCTTTGACCCACTCAGTCAGGAGTGAACTCGAGGCGATGGCCGAGCCGCAGCCATAGGTTTTAAACTTGGCATCCTCGATGACACCGTCGTCGTTCACCTGAATCTGCAGGCGCATCACGTCGCCACAGGCCGGCGCACCGACCATGCCGGTTCCGACGTTGTCGTCGCCCTCGTCGAGCTTGCCGACGTTGCGCGGGTTCTCGTAGTGGTCAATTACTTTGTCGCTATATGCCATGGTTCTCTCCCAAAGGCTTTAGTGACGGCGCTAGTGCGCCGCCCATTCAATCGTATTGAGGTCTACACCGTCCTGATACATGTCCCATAATGGAGACAACTCGCGCAGTTTTTCTACCGCGTGTCGGACAGACTGCGCCGCATGGTCCACTTCTGCCTCGGTGGTGAAACGCCCGAAACTGAATCTCAATGAACTGTGCGCCAGCTCGTCATTCAGTCCCAAAGCCCGCAACACGTAGGACGGCTCAAGGCTGGCCGAGGTACAAGCCGAGCCACTTGAGATCGCCAGATCTCGCAGAGACATGATGAGCGACTCTCCTTCAACAAACGCAAAGCTGACGTTGAGCGCCCCCGGCAACCGCTGATCAGGATCGCCGTTGATGTGGACTTCAGGAATATCATTGATCGTGTCCCAGAACCGGTGACGCAGTGCCGATAAACGCTCTGCTTCGTCTGCCATCTCAGCTTTGGCGATCCGTGCCGCCTCGCCAAAGCCCACGAGCTG
>JADHQF010000135.1 GCA_016778085.1 Luminiphilus sp.
CTTTGGGTGGTTTTTTTAGTTTGGCATCATGGCGCGATGACGGCGTCAGCCGTAAGCTTTTCATGGAGTCGCTAGTGTCCTCAACATTCCACCCTCCACAGCGCATATTGATGGGGCCCGGTCCGTCCGACGTCTCTCCACGGGTTTTGTCGGCATCGGCCCGCCCGACCATCGGCCATCTGGATCCTGCCTTTGTGGGGCTAATGGATGACGTCAAACGGTTGCTGCAGTTTGCCTTTCAAACCCAAAACGAGTTGACCATTCCTCTGTCTGCACCCGGTTCCGCGGGAATGGAGGCAGCGTTTGTGAATCTGCTGGAGCCGGGCGACACGGCCATCGTGTGTCAGAACGGCGTTTTCGGCGGCCGTATGAAGGAGAACGTCGAGCGATGTGGCGCCACGGCGGTGATGGTGCAAGACCGCTGGGGCGACCCGGTAAACCCCGAAAAAGTGTCTGCGGCGATTCAGGCCAACCCCCATGCCAAAGTGCTGGCGTTTGTTCATGCCGAGACCTCGACGGGTGTGCGCAGTGACGCGGAGCAGCTCTGCCAGCTAGCAAAGTCAGCAGGTATGTTGACGATTGTGGATGCCGTGACGTCATTGGCGGGAATCGATCTGCAAGTCGACGCCTGGGGTGCCGACGTCGTGTATTCCGGCACGCAGAAATGCCTCAGTAGCCTGCCTGGCATTGCGCCTATCACTTTTAGCCCTGATGCGGTCGCAGCGATCACTTCGCGCACGCACAAGGTGCAGAGCTGGTTTCTGGACATGAATTTGATCATGGGTTATTGGGGTGAGGGTGCCAAGCGCGCCTATCACCACACCGCGCCGGTCAATGCGATCTACGCACTCCACGAGTCTCTGCTGATGTTAGAAGAGGAAGGCCTTCAGGAGAGTTTTGCACGTCACAGCCGAAATCATGCTGCACTGGCTGCCGGACTCGCAGAACTTGGCCTCGAATTGGCCGTTGCTGAGGCGTGGCGGCTACCGCAGCTCAATGCCGTGTCGATCCCTGACGGCAAGGACGATGCGGACACGCGGGCGCGGTTGTTGACGGATTTTGACCTTGAGGTGGGTGCCGGCTTGGGCGAACTCGCGGGCAAGCAGTGGCGCATTGGGCTGATGGGTTCCAGCAGTCATGCTGTGAATATCAATCGTTGCTTGAGTGCGTTCGAGGCGGTGCTGGCATCGTGAATGGTGGGCGGGGTCGCTGTCCCTGTTGAACTGATGAAGACACTCAGGTTGCGTAGTCAGGCTCCTCGGTGTCCAAAATTGCTCTCAGCTCTGCAAAATGCCGCTGTGCTTGACCGGGATAGCCCTCCAATTCTTTCGCCGTCTTTTCCGCAACCTCATCGGATAGCACGTTGAGCGGCTGGCCCGTCCACAGTGCTTTTATATAAGTCTCTGCCGCGCGCTCAAAATAGAAAAGACGATTAAACGCATCTGCCACGTCTTCGCCAATGACCATGACGCCGTGGTGACACATGATCAGTACCTTTTTATTCGGGTCTGACAGTTGCTGACAGCAGCGCTCGGCTTCTTCTTCAAACGCTAGCCCGCCGTATTCGGTGTCGATAGCGTAGCGGTTGAAAAACATGGCGCAGTTCTGATCGATTGGCGGTAGCCGTGGATTTCGCAGTGTGGACAGGATGGTCGCGTGAATCGAGTGCACATGGAGCGCTACGCGGGCATGTTGGCACTGACGGTGCAGGGCGCCATGCAGACCCCAGGCAGTGGGGTCTGGTGCGTTGGGCCGGTTCATCGTTTCCGAATCGTTAGCATCGACCAGAATCAGGTCAGAGGCCTTGATGCGCGAGAAATGTGATTGGTTGGGGTTCATCAAAAATTGCGTACCGGCCTCGTTAACGGCCACCGAGAAGTGATTCGCCACCCCCTCGTGAAAGTTGAGCCGTGCGGCCCAGCGAAAGGCGGCGGCAAGATCCGCTCGTTCTTGGCGGTGGCTCACTGATGATATGGCCGCGGATGATGTCGAGCGAAGCTGTTCCATGTTGTGCGGTGTCCGAGACAGGATCCGCTAAGGATACCATCGCACGCCGCCAGGGTGACTGTTCTAAGGGCAAGCGTGGATGATCCCCTCAACGGGTTATTGACCGCATGCCCCCGCTCATGACGATATGCAGCAGCTGGGCCCGGTATACTCGGGCTGGGTTATATCCTTGGAGGCGCCGATATGACACTGCAGACTTTTGCCGCAACGGATGACATTCAGGACATGGTGACTGCCCTCCAGCGGAGCGGGGCGGTCGTCATTGATTCAGTGTTGCCCGAGGGCGTGTCCCGGGGACTATGTGCCGATTTGCGCCCGGAGTTCGATCGGGAGGGCCACCTGTATCAAAACACCTTTAACGGCCACCGGACGCTGCGTGTAGGCGGCGTGACCAAGTACTCTGCCCATTTTCCCGCTTTGCTCTTGCACCCCACCGTATTGGCCATTGCCGATGCCATTCTGAAGCCACACTGTGAGGTATATCAGGTTGGCAGCACCACTGCGATTGAGATCTTGCCAGGCGAAGAGGCACAGGTGCTCCACGCCGACGACACCTGTTATCCCAGTGGTCTGTTGCCCTTTGAGGCGCAGATTTCGGCTTTATGGGCGCTCGATGACTTCACCATTGAAAATGGCGCAACACGGGTGGTGCCGAGAGAGATGGGTATCGAGAGTCCGGACGACGCACGAGAAGAGCATATTGTGCAGGCTGTCATGCCCAAGGGGTCGGTGGTGATCTATCTGGGATCGACCCTTCACGGCGGTGGAGCGAACCGCAGTGACGCCCCGCGAAAAGCAGTGGTCAACACCTATTGTCTGGGATGGTTGCGGCAGGAAGAAAATCAGTACCTGACGCTGACCAGAGAGGAGGTTGCCGCTCAATCAGACGAGATGCGACGTATGTTGGGCTTTCAGGCCCACGGACCTTACTTGGGGGTATGGCCTGAGGATCCTGACGGGCTCTGGTACGAGACCTGAGAGGCTGTCACCTTATCGCTAGATCCAAGTCGTAGCTGCGAAACAGGAGTTGCCGCTCATGCAGCTGAGCGGAGGTTTCGTGCCAGCAGCGGGTAAAGAAATGGGCCGGACAGAAGCGCCACGAGACCCGCGATTCCGTACCAACCGATCTCCAGTCCCAGTAAGTCGAAACGGTCCAGCCCCCAAAGACTCACACTGTGATCCGTGATGGTGATGCTCATCATGAAGGCGATCAGGCAAAGCGGTGGAAAGATGAGGATGCTTAGCGTGAGGGTGCCGCCCGTTATTTTGAAGGGCCGCACCAGGCCTGGCTCCTTCATCCGCAGCCGCACCGCTGCGACAAAGATCAGGGCGTACGAGGCCACCATAAGCAGTACATCGATGATCACTAGACTCTGGAAGGGGCCGATCACCAGCACCGCGTTGACGCCCGCAATAAGCAGAAGCGCTACCACCGGTGTACCGAAACGTTGACTGATTAAGGCGAGGGGTTTTGGCAGCAGGCCGTCTGCCGCCAGCTTTTGTAGTGGGCGCGCGCCTGAGGCCATGTAATCCAGATACAGCGCGAGATTGCCCAACACCACCGACGCCAGTAGGGCGTGACCGAGCGCTGTGCCACCCAGTGCACGGCCGATATCGACGAAAGACACGGTGCCGTCTGTGCCATCGACCGAGAACAGCTCCCAGTTTCCAAAGGCGGCCAGGCTCGCGAGGGTGGGTAGGAGATACATCAAGGCGACAAAGGGTAGTGCTAGCATCAAGGCTTTAGGAATGATTCGCTGGGGCTCCTCGATCTCTCCTGCCAGCGTCGACATGGATTCATAGCCCGAGTAAAACCACATACCGATACTGAGTCCCACAATGAGTGCGCCGTCGGTGCCGAGTAGATCGGTATCGGGGGGTGTCATCGGTGTGAACGGGTTGAACTGCCAATTGGCGAGTCCAATAAAGGCGAGCACGACAATGGGCGAGATGATCAGGATCGCAAACAGACTAGAACCCATGGCAACGATCTTGATGCCCAGCACATTGACGACGGTACACACGCCTATGACGGACCAGCAGATCGCGTAATAGATCCCATCGCTAAAGCCGATTTGGTTTTGCAGGTAGGTGGCGCTGAGCACGATATAGAGCGAGGTGTCGACGAGTAGGGCGAGCGACCACCACCACCCGGCCTGAAAACCCCAAAATCTGCCCAGTCCTCGCCGTGTCCAGACGTAAAAGCCGCCGCCGTCGGGTATGGCAGAGCCTAATTCGCTGGCGATAAGTGCCATGGGGAGCGCCCAAATGATGGGTAATGTGAGTAGCAGTAGTAAGGTTAGCCCCGGTCCTGAGGAGGCGATCATCTCCTCGATACCAAACGAACCGCCTGACACGAAGATATAAATCATGAAGAACGCGCTGAACAGCGGCACGCGGGTACGCTTCATGTTTGCCTCGGGTAGCGATTAACTGTGCGCTGTTGCAATCCGAGCCCCCTTTACGCTCAGCGATGACAAGCGTAGCCGGATCAGAGAGATAATCATCAGTCGGGATGTGCTGCCATACCCAGTATAGACCGGACCGTCAGCATTGAGCGCTAGCACGGATCTATAACGTAGGTGCGAGACGTCAGTGCAGGCTGGCTTCCAGGGAATGCAGGTACCAGTGCACAAATTGTTGTAGCGTGAACTCGAATTCCGGGTGATAGGGGCCGGGCTCGAAAAATCGGGAGTTCACGCCCGCGGCGTTGCGGGTAATGATGTATTCATCTTCCAGCGTGGTGTGGTGCCAGAGCCAGGTCACTTTATCCAAGTCATAGTCCGCGCCTTCTTCGGCATCTTCCCGGACAAACCACACCAGTTCCATGTCAGTTTCGGTGAGTGATCGAGGAATAAAGCGATAGAGCACGCAGTGATCCGGATAGTTGAGCATGAAGGTCACGGGGCCCATCTGAAAATCCCCCGCGCCACCGTCGTAATCTTTGAAGTTGCCCATAAGCGGTGCGACGGGTTGGCCGTCCTGACTGCCGGTGACATACCCCTCGAATAACCCGTAGCGCATGGTATGCGCGCAGGCGCCGAAGCTCGGCGCGTCCAGATAGATCTCGGTGTGGGTTTTGGAGATCCCCGGGATGCCCGTGATCTCGTCGGCGTTCTCCAGCATCTTGGCGACAACCGGCGCCGATTTTTCGTCGAGATCTTTCAAGGTGTGCATTTTGGCGTAGGCCCGATGTGACGTGGCGCAGTGATAGCACTCGAGATAATTTTCGATCGCCAGCTTCCAGTTCGCCTCGACTCGGTAGGTTTTGCGATGCGCGACCTTGGCCTGCTCAAGATCAT
>JADHQF010000136.1 GCA_016778085.1 Luminiphilus sp.
CTTGCGCGCATCGAGGAGCGCGATGTCCTGGGGCGTGGTGACGATCACGGCGCCAGCGAGCGTCGCCCGTTGTGCCAGAGTCAGCTGGATATCCCCCGTGCCCGGCGGCATATCAACCAGTAAGACGTCGAGGTCGCCCCATAGGGTTTTTTCCAAGAGTTGCGCCATCGCCGAACTGGCCATGGGACCGCGCCAGACCATGGGGGTCTTGGCGGAGCTCAGGTAACCCATCGACATGGTTTTCAATCCATGCGCTTCCACCGGCAGGAGGAACTCACCGTCTTGCTGGTCGGGGGTGACGTTGTCAGAGACGCCCAACATGAGTTGTTGACTCGGCCCATAGATATCGGCATCCAGCAAGCCAACAGACAGCCCCTGCTGCCTGAGGGCGGCGGCCAGATTGGCGGTGACCGTCGACTTACCGACGCCGCCTTTTCCCGAGGCCACAGCGACCACGTGGTGGGGTGATGACACCACTTTTATCCTTGTTCAAAGCTAATGGGTAAGTATACCGCGCCGGCACCACCTTCCGATCACCGTCCACAGCGAAAAGGCCGAAAATCCGGTAGACTGCGCGCCGTTTCACGCCGGATCGCGCGCCTCATGAGTACCACCACGAGAAACATACTGGTGACGTCGGCATTGCCCTACGCCAATGCGCCCCTGCATCTCGGACATATGCTCGAGCAGGCGCAAACCGATATCTGGGTGCGCTTTCAGCGATCTCGCGGGCATCACTGCCGTTACGTGTGCGCTGACGATGCCCACGGCACGGCCATCATGCTCTCGGCTGAAGCCGCGAATCGCACGCCGGAAGAACACATCGCCGCGATTCAGGCCCAGCACGAGCGAGATTCGGCAGGCTTCCTGATCCAGTTCGACCAATACCATTCAACCCATTCGCCCGAAAATCAGCGCTGGTCCGAGACCATTTTCGAGCGACTGGAGGCAGGCGGACACATCGCCGTGCGCGACATCACCCAGGCGTTTGACCCCGAGAAAGGCCTGTTCCTTGCAGATCGATTCATCAAAGGCACGTGCCCAAAGTGCAAAGCCCCGGACCAATACGGTGACAACTGCGAGGCCTGCGGTGCCACCTACTCCCCGGCCGACCTGATTAACCCGGTCTCGGCGCTCTCGGGTGCGGAGCCTGTTGATAAAGACTCTAGCCACCTGTTTTTCCAACTCGGCCATTTCGAAGCGCTCTTGACTGACTGGATCAACAGCGGCCAACTGCAACCCCCGATTGCCAACAAGCTGAAAGAATGGCTCGAAGCCGGACTACAAGACTGGGACATCAGTCGGGATGCCCCCTACTTTGGTTTCGAGATCCCCGGGTACCCCGAGAAGTACTTTTATGTCTGGCTCGATGCGCCGATCGGGTACATGGCCAGCCACGAGGTACTGTGCCGCGAACAGGGTGATGATTTTGACGCCTACTGGCTGCCCGGAGGTGACACCGAGCTGTATCACTTCATTGGCAAAGACATTGTGAACTTTCACGGCCTGTTCTGGCCGGCGATGCTAGACGCCGCGGGGCTGAGGCAACCGACGGCCGTCTATGCCCACGGTTTTCTCACGGTAAACGGGGTCAAGATGTCCAAGAGTCGGGGCACTTTTATTCTGGCAGATACCTACCTTGAGCACCTCGACCCCGAGTATTTGCGCTACTACTTTGCGGCCAAGCTCTCCGGCGGCGTCGACGACATTGACCTCAACCTTGATGACTTTGTGCAACGCGTCAATTCGGACCTCATCGGTAAGGTCGTCAACATCGCCAGCCGCTGCGCAGGTTTCCTTCGCAAGAAGTTTGACAACCAGATGAGTGATACCTGCGCGGAGCCGGAACTGGTCCAGTCATTTATTGACGCGGGTGACGAGATTGCCGCGCTCTATGAGGCGCGGGAATTCAATCGCGCCATGCGCGAGATCATCGCCCTCGCCGACCGGGCCAATCAATACATTGATGACAAAAAGCCCTGGGTGATGGCCAAGGATGAGGCCCTTGGGGACGAAGTACAGGCAGTCTGCTCTGTTGGTATCAATCTGTTCCGCGTGCTGGCCACATATCTGAAGCCCGTGCTGCCCAAGATGGCCGAGAAATCAGAGGCTTTCCTAAGGTGTTCTATCGACTGGACGGCCCTTGACGCGCCACTGATCGCACATGAACTCGCCCCTTTTGAGCCGCTGCTCCAGCGGGTCGATGCCGACGTGGTCACCGCGATGGTCGAGGCCAGCAAAAGCGGCGCCTGAGTCCGCAGATACTTCCTGCCAGACACCTGATATATTGCTTACTATTGCGGTTTTGAGTCGATTTCAGTCCGCCGCAGGGGGATGACATGCTGGGTGATATCGCGCTGCTTTTGGTGGGCGCGGTCTTGGTCAACAACTTCGTGTTGGTGCAGTTTTTGGGGCTGTGCCCGTTCATGGGTGTGTCCAACAAACTCGAGACCGCCATGGGCATGTCGGTTGCGACAACCTTTGTCCTGACGCTCGCGTCAGTCTGCAGCTACCTGACCTATAACTACCTGCTGGTCCCCCTCGATCTCGCCTATTTGCGGACCATCAGCTTTATTCTGGTGATCGCTGTGGTGGTGCAGTTCACCGAGATGGTGGTGCGTAAAACCAGCCCCTTGCTACACCGGGTGCTGGGCGTTTTTCTGCCGCTGATTACCACCAACTGCGCGGTATTGGGTGTGGCGCTACTGAATATCAATCAGGCGCATAATTTCATTGAGTCGCTGTTTTATGGTCTGGGTGCTGCACTCGGGTTCTCACTGGTGCTGGTGCTCTTTGCGGCCATGCGCGAGCGATTAACCGTTGCTGACGTGCCCGAGCCCTTTCAGGGCGCGGCGATTGGCATGATCACCGCGGGACTCGCCTCACTTGCCTTTATGGGCTTTGCGGGGTTGATCTGATGCTGGCCCTACTCAGCGATCAACCGCTGTTAGCTGCACTCAGCGCACTGCTGGGACTGGGCGCGATTTTTGGCGCCTTACTGGGCTTTGCCGCCATTCGGTTCCGGGTAGAGGGCAACCCCATTAGCGAGCAGATCAATGCGCTGTTACCTCAGACCCAGTGTGGTCAGTGTGGGTATCCGGGTTGCCGGCCTTATTCCGAGGCGATTGCCGATGGCGATGCGATCAACAAGTGCCCTCCGGGGGGTGAAGAGACCATCCAGGCGCTGGCCGATTTATTGGACGTCGAGCCTCAACCGCTTGATGCCGAGCACGGTGTGGAAAAAGAACCCGTGGTGGCGTGGATTCGAGAGGATGAATGCATTGGCTGCACGAAGTGTATTCAGGCCTGCCCGGTGGATGCCATTCTCGGCGCCGCCAAGGTCATGCATACGGTAATTGCGGACGAGTGCACAGGGTGCGACCTCTGCATCGAGCCCTGCCCTGTCGATTGCATTGACCTCATTCCCCGCAAAGAAGGCATCGGTTTCTGGCACTGGCCACTGCCCGAAGACCGGGCGCCGCGTTTCGACGTGATCGCGACCGATGCGGCGACTCGAGACGCCGCATGAGAACGATCCACGATATTCACGGTGGCATCCATCCGCCAGAGCGCAAAGCGTTGTCTCGGCCGGGGGAACTGGGCACTGCGCCTATTCCAGCTGTTTTGGTGCTGCCTCTGCGCCAGCACCTTGGCGTGCCGGCGCAGCCGGTCGTGAATGTCGGAGACCGTGTGTTAGGCGGGCAAACGATCGCCGAGGCGCAGGGCGTGATGAGTGTGCCGGTGCATGCGCCGACGTCTGGCACCGTGGCGGCGATTGAAGCGCGACCCATTGCCCACGCATCCGGGCTTCAAGACCAATGCATTGTGATCGAGACCGATGGAGCGGATGACTGGCTCTCTTTCACCGGCATCGCCGACTGGCGGGGTCTTGATGCGACCGCACTGGTAGCGCGGGTGCGGGCTGCCGGCATTGCGGGCATGGGCGGCGCCGGTTTTCCCACCGCTGTCAAACTGAGTCCGGGGCCTGCACGACCGATTGAGACGCTGTTGCTCAACGGCACCGAGTGTGAACCCTACATCACCGCCGATGACACACTGATGCAGTGCCAGGCAGACGAACTCATTGAGGGCGCCCAGATTCTGGCGCAGATTGTTTCGGCGGAGTCGATCCTCATCGGCATCGAAGACAACAAGCCTGACGCCATCGCCAGTGTCGGGGCCGCCATCGCGCGATCAGGCGCAGAAATCGAGCTGGCGACCTTCCCCACCAAGTACCCCTCAGGTGGAGAAAAGCAGATTATCGAGATCCTGACCGGCCAACAGGTGCCATCAGGCGGAATTCCCGCCGATATCGGACTGGTCTGCGTGAATCCGGGCACGGCAGTCGCCGCCAAGCGAGCCATTATTGACGGCGCGCCGTTGACGCATCGCATCGTCACACTGACTGGCGAGGCGCTGGCCTCGCCACAGAATGTGACCGCTTGCCTCGGTACGCCGATCACAGCACTCCTGACCCACGCAGGCCTCAATGCCGAATCACAGCAGCGCATCATCCACGGCGGGCCCATGATGGGGTTTGCCGTATCAGATCTGCGCGCGCCAATCACCAAGATCACCAACTGCCTGCTTGCCCCCACGCCTGCAGAGCTACCGTTACCCGAGCCTGCCAAGCCCTGCATCCGCTGTGGCCACTGCGCCGAGGCTTGCCCCGCATCGCTACTGCCCCAGCAACTCTATTGGTATGCGCGGGCCAAAGATCAGGAGCAGCTCACAGAACACCGCCTGTTTGACTGCATCGAATGCGGCGCCTGCGCCTATGTCTGCCCAAGCCAGATCCCGCTGGTGCAGTACTACCGCGCCGCCAAGGGGCAAATTCGCGATAGCGAGCAGGAAAAGCAGCGCTCGGATAATTCACGAGAACGATTTGAAGCGCGACAGGTGCGACTGGAAACTGAGGCCGCCGAGAGAGAAGCCAAACGCGCTGCCCGCAAGGCCGCAGCGCAGAGTAAAGCAGCCGAAGACGGGGTCGATCCCATTCAGGCCGCCATCGAGCGCGCCAAAGCGCGCAAAGCGGACCAGGGTTCGGAACCGGAGCAGACGCCTTGAGTCTACTCAAGGTCACCTCGCCTCACGCCTCAGGCCAGAGCCGAGTATCCGCGGTCATGCGGGATGTCCTGCTGGCCACGCTGCCCGGGGTAGTGGTGCTGACCGCTTATTTCGGACCGGGT
>JADHQF010000137.1 GCA_016778085.1 Luminiphilus sp.
GGAGACAGCGTTTTTCTCTCGGGCATCAGAACGGCCAGTGCCTGGGTTTTGATCAGTTCAGCTGATCCTGCGGTCCTTGCGGTAATGCTCAATGTAGCCATTGGTGGTCCTGTAGGTTGTTGAGTTTTGAAGCGGGCCGTTAGTGTATGATGGCGACGCCGTTAACGAAATAACCCTTTATGATTTTGGCGCGGTTTATCTGACCTCATGCGGATCCTTCGATACCTGACGCGAGACATTCTGGTGCACACGGTCGCGGTCAGCTTTGTGCTGTTTCTGGTCGTCTTTGCTGGGCGCTTCATTCGCTACCTCGCGGAGGCGGCAGTCGGGTCATTAACCGGCGATGTCCTACTTCCCATCATGTTATTCAAGCTCCCGGGGTTCTTTGAAATGATCCTCCCGCTGGGTCTTTTTATTGGAATTTTGCTCAGCCTGGGGCGGCTCTACGCTGAAAGCGAGATGGTGGTTTTGCGCGCTTGTGGCGTGGGTCCTGGCAAGCTCGCTGTCTTTGTGATGGTGCCGGCTATGGTGGTAACCCTTGCTGTGGCAGCACTCTCCCTCTTTATAGCGCCCGAAGGCTCCGCCAGAGCGCAAGTGCTACTGGACAATCCCCGCTCTGCCGAGGGCCTGCACATGCTGAACGAGGGTCGGTTTCGCAAACAACGCAGAGGCGATTACGTCACCTACGCGGAGCGCATCGATGACGACGGATTGATGCACAACATCTTCGTTTTTGAGCGCACGCCGGGCTCGACAGAGGACCTTTTCACCGCAACGTTTGCCCGTGAGGGGGCGATCGTTCTCGCTGAGGAGAGTGGTCGCCGATACCTGGAATTAAGGGGCGGCAGTCGTTATCGCGGTGAACCGGGCGAGCGGGCCTTGGAGGAGATTACATTCAATCTTTACGGGGAGTTGATTCCCGAGTCGCAGAATAGTCTTCGCCGCAGCGGTAAAGTTGAATCGGTGGCTTCCGCTGACCTTTGGGTTAGTGAGGACCCTCGACTCAGGGGGGCCCTTTGGTGGCGCCTGTCGTTGCCGGTCATGGTGCCTGCCATTGCCGTGATCGCGCTCGCGCTAAGCCGCACGAACGCGAGGCGTGGGCGCTACGCAAAGATAGGCCCCGCCATGGTTGTATTGCTTCTGTATTTCCTCGGTATGACGCAGGGCCGCAGTGCCATTGAGTCGGGCCAGGGCCCCAGTCTAATGCTGGCTGTCCATGTTGGTTTTGCACTGTTGGCCCTGGTGTTGTTGCAGTGGGAGCGCATTAGCAAACGCTGGAGGGTGGCCCGTGGGTAAGTTCGATTTGTATGTCGGGCGCTCCGTCCTTCTGGCCACCTTGGGAGTGTTGCTGCTTCTCGTGGGTCTGGATGCGCTGACATCGATTGTCGATGAAACCGATGACATGCGAGACGGCTACAGTTTTCTCGATATCCTGATCTATGTGGGTTATACCCTGCCCAGGCGAGTGCATGAGTTCGTGCCGTTTGCCGCGCTGATCGGCGCTCTTATCGGGCTTGGCAGGCTTGCCGCTTCGAGTGAGTTGGTGGTGATACGCGCCGCGGGCGTATCGATGTTCGCCATGGCGACAATGGTGCTAAAGCCGGCATTGCTCATGGCGGCAGTGGGGTTCGCGGTAGGGGAGTTTATTGCACCTCACACCGAGCAGTTGGCCATGAGTCATCGGGCTTTGGCTCAACGCTCTGAGTCAGCGGTGGCGGGACGATTTGGTGCCTGGAACCGAGACGGTAATACGTTTGTGCATGTTGACGCTGTGCAGCGTGGCGGCGTCGCTTACGGCGTGACGCTGCTGAGTTTTGATGACAGCCGCCGGCTACAAAGCACGTTGATGGCTGAGCGGGCCACCCACGCTGGAGACCACTGGGTGCTCGAGCAGGTGAAGCTGACACGACTTGAGTCAGATCGCACTGCTACCGAGGAGGCGACTCTGTGGCGTTGGGACACCGCCATCACACCACAGTTGTTGACATTGGACGTCGTTGAACCTGAGACGCTACCCGTACTGGAGCTATGGCCCTACGCGCAGTATCTGAAGCAACAAGGTATGGTGTTTGTTGATATCGAGTTGGCTTTTTGGCGCAAGTTGCTACAGCCCCTTGCCACACTCGGATTGGTGTTGGTGGCGATGTCATTTATTTTTGGCCCGCTTCGAGAGGGCACCATGGGCGCCAGAATATTCGTTGGCGTTATCGTCGGGGTAGTGTTTCGGATCAGTCAGGATTTCTTCGGTCCGGCCAGCCTCATTTTCGGTTACGACCCCCTAGTGGCCGCACTGGTTCCCATAGCGGTGTGTTGGTTAGGCGGCACATGGCTCTTGTGGCGTCGCGCCTGACCCGACTTTGTTGGCGGGATGGGGCTAGCGATCTTTCGGTATCAGCACTAAATAGGTTTGAGACAGGCGATCGTGCCAGTACCGGCGATGCGGCGGAACGAAACGCCACCAATAGCCGGCCCCTAGACTCAAAGCCGAGAGCAGCGCACCCAGCAGGCGCACCGCCACTTGCCGCCAGGTTGGTGAGCCTCCCGAATCGGTGACCAACTTGATTCGCCAGGCTTGCATGCCCAGGGTTTGCCCGGCGCGTCGCCAGAAAATCCCGAAAAACAGGAGCAGGATCAGCAGCCAGCTCAGTCGCTGCAGGCCGGCGGGCACAGCGGGATCGTTAAGGGAATCCGTTGGCCCGAGGATGGCCACCCAGACCCCCGCTGCGGCCATGAATAGCGGTACGACCAGCAATGTGTCATAGAGCATGGCCATCCCATGTCGCCAGAGAGGGGGTGGCGGGAGGTCTTGATCGAGGGAAGGGGAGACGTTCATGGGGTGTTATTGATCCAAAACATTCGGGCGCTATTTCAAAGTAAAATAGCACGCCCTGATAAGCGGACATGCGTATGACAGTCCAGTCTGAAATCACGGCAGCGCTCGAGGCTGCGTTCCAGCCGCGTGAGCTCTCTGTGGAAAATGAGAGCTTCCGGCATAGCGTCCCGCCTGACTCCGAAACGCATTTTAAAGTAGTACTGGTGACAGAGCAGTTCTCTGGTGAGCGCAGCGTCAAGCGTCACCAGCGGGTCTACGGAGTACTCGCCGAGTGGCTTGCGGGGCCGATCCACGCGCTGGCGCTGCACACCTATACCCCGGAAGAGTGGGCAGAGACGTTAGCTGCACCTGATTCACCCGACTGTCGTGGCGGTACCGGCAAGTAATGTCGCAGGAATCAGAGTCTGATCAGGTCGTTGCGGCGCTCTACCGATTTGTGGCGCTCGACGACTTCGCCGATCTGAAGCCGCCTCTGCTGGCAGTGTGTGCAGAGGCGGGGATCAAGGGCACGCTATTGCTCGCACGAGAAGGCATCAATGGCACCATTGCCGGAAGCCGCGCGGGGGTCGACACCGTGATTACTTGGTTACGTCAAGATCCCCGCCTTCATGCGCTCGACTGGAAGGAGTCCTATCACGCCGCGGCACCTTTTCATCGCATGAAAGTGAAGCTGAAGCGGGAGATCGTCACGATGGGCGTGGAGGACGTTGACCCGACGGCCTGCGTCGGCCGTTATGCCACGCCCTCCGAATGGAATGCGCTGATCGATGACCCGGAGTGTTTGGTGATCGATACACGGAATGATTATGAAGTGGCTATCGGCAGCTTCCGGGGTGCAGTCAACCCCAGCACACAGAGCTTTCGCGATTTTCCTGAGTGGGTCCAAAACAATCTCGACCCGGTTCGTCACACTAAGGTGGCTATGTTTTGCACCGGAGGTATCCGTTGCGAAAAGTCGACCTCTTATTTGGTATCCCAAGGATTTGCAGATGTCTGGCATTTGCAGGGCGGTATTTTGAAGTACCTCGAAGACATCCCCGAATCAGAATCACGGTGGGAGGGCGAGTGCTTCGTTTTTGATTCTCGCGTTGCGGTGAATCACCGGCTTGAAAGAGGCAGTTTTGACCAATGTTATGCGTGTCGCCATCCCATCACTGAGGCGGATAAGGCATCCGTGCACTATGAGAAAGGCGTTTCCTGCCCCCGTTGCTACGGTGACCTCACAGCGACCAGGCAGGCGCGCTTTCAGGAACGTCAGAAGCAGGTGGAGCTGGCTGCCGCGCGAGGAGAGCAGCATATTGGCGGACCGCCACCTGCGCGACAGACGCGCGGTGAGTCAACGCTGCCTTCCCAGTCGACGGATGAGTGACGGAGCGGGATAAAAGTAGCTCACCGCCTCGCCGTCTCCCGCCGAGATAATGCCCTGAAGCCTCGCGCTGCCACTGTCGGTTAAGGCAATCATGGCGCCACCAGAGGCGCCTTTTTTCGCCACGCAATCAGAAGCGGGTGGATGAGTGCTGGCGTCGATCACTGAGCAGGTGATATCGGCCAGAAGATAGCGGTCGGCAGTGTCATCAGTGCTTTGATTTTGGTGCGGGGTGAAGCCCGCGGCAATCAACGGCTGCCCGATGTGATGGGGGGTAGTCGAAATTGGGATCCAGGTGTCGACGGTGAGGGATGAAACCGGCGTCAGTAATGCCCAGTCCTCCTGCATGGAGCCCCCGGTCTCGAGTAGCTTCATGGGCACCGGCGTTACGCTGTGAGGATTGAGTAGCTGTATTGGCATGATGGTGGAGCGGTAGTCCTCAAAGCAGTGCCAGGCGCTTACGAAAATACTGTTGGGGCCGGGTGTGACGGCGACTGCCGTGCAGTGCTCGTTGAATTGGCGCATTCGCCCCTCAGTCAGTCGAGTGACGGGAATGCTGAGTGGGAAAAGTGCGCGCTGCCATCCACCAACATGCTCGAGCAGGGGTTTTCGTGGATCAGCAGAGGGCGCGGTCACGGTGGCCGAGAGGGGGGCCGCAGCAAAGGCTATGGTGACGAGTAAACGCAGGGCGAGGTGCATGTGATGCCGAATAGGGTCGCGGTCGGGCAACATAGCATCCCCAAATGCCCGGAGAATAGGTTATGCAATCGGTCTGTTGGCAGGTTTGCTTGGTGTAACCTCCTGGGGCAGGTGCCCACAGTGCAACGCCAACCGGTGTGAGATAAAGCATTTATGACAACGCAGTACACAGCGCAAGAATTGAAGACCGGTTTGTCGCTGGCGGTGATCGCGAACATCATCTGGGGTGTGTCGGCGCTTTATTGGGTAGAAACATATCCTGTGCGACCTCAGGATGTGGTCGCACACCG
>JADHQF010000138.1 GCA_016778085.1 Luminiphilus sp.
GTGTCCGCTGACTCGGATCCCGAGTTGGTAAAGAACGCGTAATTGAGGTCGCCGGGCATAAGCTGCTTCAATTTGTCTGCCAGCTGAAACGCAGCGGGGTGACCAAATTGAAACGGCGGCGCGAAGTCGAGCGTCTCGATTTGCTCGGTCACCGCTCTCGACACCTCCGGGTGTCCGTGTCCGAGGCCGGATGTCCATAAACCTGAATGACCATCGAGAATCCGCCTGCCCTGATCGTCCGTAAACCACACATCCTGTGCAGCAACGATGATGCGCGGGTCGCGCTTGAACTGGCGATTGCCCGTGTAGGGCATCCAGTAAGCTTCGAGCGGTAATGGGTCAGACATGTCGCCTCCTCTGAAGCGGAATTGTAAACCCACCAAGGGGCGCGGCTCACTCCCCTTTTTGGGATAGCTTGATCATCCTGAAGGTGGTACGCATACTGACTCAGTCGTTAATCAAAGCAGGAAGACTTGATATGAAACGTAATACGCTCCTCAGTGTCGGTCTCGGCCTCACGCTACTCGCGGGACCCTCCCTAGCACACATCGAGAAGTCTGAACCGCTCCAGTCGCTGCGCCAGTCTTACTTCGCGCTGCTGGGCATGACCTTTGCTCCTATGGGCGACATGGTCAAAGGCAAGATCGAGTGGAATGACGACCGGTTTGCGACCTGGGCGAATGACCTCAATCATGCTGCACAGTTTGGCGTTGAAAGAGGCTTCGCACCCGGCACTGACAAAGGCACCACCCGGGCAAAACCGAATATCTGGGCCAACATGGACGACTTTCAGAGCAAACTCGCTGACTTTCGAGCCGCTGCGGCTCAACTTGCCGAAACCGCGGCAGCCGGTGATGCCGGCGCGAGTCGGGAGCAGTTCGTCGCAACGGGCGGCACCTGTAAAGCCTGTCACGATGAGTACAAGTCGCAGGACTATCTGTACTAACCGAGTTTCGCTGGGCTCCGAGCACCGCTGGCGTGATCTGCGGCGCTGTTCGTGGCCTCTCCAAGGGGTCGCATGCGATCAACCCCTCTGGGTGGGGCCGACGGCTCACTAGTCTCGTTCAAAAGCTGTGCTAGATGATTTATTGAGAAGACCACAGGGATGCTGTTAAAGGCTGCCGGCTAGCTGTTCTGCTGCCAACCGGTAACCATACTCGATCATCTCCGTGGAGCGATCAAACTCCAGGGTGCCGCACTTATTGCGGGGTATCGCGATCAAATGATCTGGCGGATTATCTGCCATTCTTATACGTGCAATAGCATTCTGCATGGTATTGAACGATTGATCTGCTATGTACAACATATCCCATTGGTCTGTTGACTTACTCTTTGAAAACCTCATAGATTCCAAAAAGTCGTCCATTTTCTGCTGCCAAGGGCTTTTCGCCTCTTCTACTTCTGGTATTAACTCTTCCATCATGGGGCCGCCAAGGTCCACCGCAATTGTCAGATCCGTATCGTCTCCCAAAGTCGGTTCGATGGGAGTGGGGTTCAGTATGCCTCCGTCTATCAACTGCACCCCATCGACGGTGTATGGCGTGAAGAACAGGGGCAGTGAAACGGATGCCCTGATGGCTTGGTCTATCGGGCCACTCTGAAACCAGTGCTCTTTTTCTGAGGCTATATCGGCGGCCACCGCCGTAAACCTGATCGGCAGGTCTTCGATCAGAGTCGTCCCAATCTTGTTTTGGATGGCGGCCATCATCTTGTCGCCCTTCATCAGGGAATCCCAGGTGAAGGAAAGATCGAGCATGGAATAGATCTCTTTTTTGGTGAAGCTTTCCATCCAATCCACGACAGCGTCCAATTTGCCTGTGGCATAGGCGCCGCCAATAAGCGACCCGATGGAACAACCCGATATCGATCTGATTTCATGACCCTGCTCTTGCAGCCATCTTATGACGCCGACATGCGCCAGCCCACGAGCGCCTCCGCTGCCCAGCACAAGCGAGATGGCCTTACTGCTCATTAGATGACTCCTTTTGTCCGCTCATTGGACCGTATTTTTCAGCTTAATTTTGCCTTGGCGGCCAGAGCAGGCACAGCAGACATCTGCGGGATGTCCAAAAAATCAGGTTGTTGGAAGGTGGGATTTGGGTAATCGTAATAACCCTTGCCCGCGAGCAAACCCGTGCGCCCCGTATCGAGAAAATGCTCACTCACATATTCAGCATTGGCAAGCATCTCCTGATCACCCAATTGCGTTCCCCAATAGGTAAAGATCTCACGCAGGGTACCCATGCCGACCACATCCATGATCCCACAAGGCCCCATGGTGCAGCCGCGATTCATGATCATGTAAGTGCGGTCAATCGTTTCGTGATCAGCGACGCCCTTGGTAACGAGAGATTGGGCTGCTTGAAGCAAGGGCACCAACAGGCTGTTACAGACATAGCCATTTTGCTCTTTGGAAATTGGCACCGGGACCATACCAATTTCAACTGCATAAGCGGTCAGTCGGGTCAGCGTATCGTCTGAGGTCTCTGGCGCCCCCATTATTTCAGCAAGGTTCAAAGCCCAGATCATGTTGGCAAAATGCAGCGCCCCAAATCGATCCGGTCGACCCGTTTCAGCAGAGAACATGGATGGCAGCAGCGTGGAAGAATTTGTTGCGAGGATCGTCTCTTGCGGCATGATAGCTGCGAGTTTTTTGTAGATATCGATTTTGATATCGGGCACTTCAGGCACTGCCTCGATCACGAGGTCGGCAGCGTGTGCTGCCTCGACAAGGTCCATAGTGAAGGTCAGCCGCGAGCGCGTCGCCTCAATATCGGCCTCACTGGCGTTGAGATCAGTTGAATAGATAGTGGCGTAGCCCGCCTGCGCGGCCTGACATTTTTCAAGACTCTCTTCTGAAATATCGTAGACCGTGACTTGCTTGCCCATATAAGCGCTGTGCCAGGCGATCTGCCCACCCAGCGTGCCGGCGCCCACCATGGCGACGTTTTCGATATTGGATTCTGACATCGTAGTTTCTTCCCTTATCTCTTTTGTGGTTGTGTGTGTTTGAGGCTCACCGCCTACAAAGGCCGGCAATGCTCAAACACTGTTAACTAGTCACCCTATTAAAGTAGGTAAGGCGGTGTAAACGGCGCCGACTACCGTTGTCGCGTTTTGCTAACTCGCGCCGGTAGCTAGTAGTAACTGGGCGCCTCGGGCGCCTGCGATATCAGCCACCATAGCGCCAACACCGTCAGCATTAGCGTTAGCAGGGCCCACCAAAGCGGCTTTGGTCGAGTCGATGCCGATTTATATCCGGCCTGACCCCGCCACATTGCCTGAAGCAGCGGCTGTCGTTTACGCCACTGGTACCAAAATACTGCGATCAAATGCAGTGCAATGAATCCCTGAAGCAGCAGCCAATTGGTTTTGTGCCACTCTGTGAGGGTACCGGACCAGCTGCCTGCCCAATACGAAAAAGGTCCCTCAAACAGGAGGTCGTCGCGACTAAACATGCCCAAAACAGACTGCAGCAATAGGAGGCTTAACAACACCAGCACCGACAGCGCGCCCATGGGGTTATGGCCGGCGTACTGCCCACCTTCACGGAGATATCGCAGAACCACGTTAGGGCCGACCACGAAAGAGCGAAAGCGCGCGCCTTCGCTACCCACGAACCCCCAGATAACGCGGGTCGCGACGAGGCAAAAAATGCTATAGCCCACCTTCTCGTGGATATCGGTGCGCCCCTGCTCCCCACTCCACCACATCACGGCAATTGCAACCGGAAAATACCAATGAATCAGGCGGACGACGTGGTCCCAGATCGGATAACGCAGCGCCGCGGATGCCTCCCCAGACCGAGTCACGAACCGAGCAAGTCGAGGAGCGCCGCAACCGATGCCTCTACACCCATTGTGACCGACGCATCGGGCTCGATTTTAAAGAGAGGGGAATGATGCGACGGCACCGGCGCACCGCCAGCTTGCTCGCGCGCAAAATCTTCAGGTGGGGTGCCGCCCACCGCAAAGTAGAGACTGGGAATATAAGGGTCGACCGTGAAGAAGGGAAAATCCTCCGCGCCCATTCCCAGACGCTCACCTGAAAACAACACACCGTCACCAAAATGTGTGTTCCACAGCCCCATTACGCGCTCCGTGAGCACTTTGTCGTTCAGTGTTGGCGGCACGCTTTCCTCCGACACCACGACTTCCGGGAGGAGTTCGTCGGGCAGGCCCGCTACCCGGCCCATATTTTCAGCGACTCGGCGAATGCCATCGAGCAGCAGGGTGCGATCTTCAGGAGACTCACTGCGCACGGTCAGCTGCAGGTGTGCGGCGTCAGAAATGATATTGTGTTTGGTGCCACTGTGAAAAGCGCCCACGGTAATCACCCCAGGTCGTCTGGGCGGCAGGGTTCGGCTGACCACCGTCTGCAGCCCCATCACGATCTGCGAACCCAGGACAATCGGATCGACCCCTCGATGCGGTGAGGCACCGTGTGCGCCTACGCCAGTGATGTAAATATCAACGGTATCCGCTCCGGAATACGGAGAATCAGTCGATGCACCGATCATTCCCGTGGGCATGGCCGAGGTGACGTGAAACGCCATGGCGTAGTCCGGCTGCCCGAACCGCTGCCAAAGGTTATCGGCCCGCATCGCAGCGGCACCCAGCACTCGCTCCTCTGCCGGCTGACCAATCAGCATCAACGTGCCCCGCCACTGATCACGCTTTTCCGCCATTAATTGTGCCGTCCCGACCAAGCTGGTGATGTGCACGTCGTGGCCACAGGCATGCATGACAAACACTTCATTGCCATTGGGATCGACCTGCTTTGCCCGCGATGCATACGCGAGCCCTGATTTTTCCTCCACGGGCAACCCGTCCATGTCGGCCCGGAACATCACCAAGGGGCCTTCACCGTTCTCAAGCAGCGCAACGATCCCCGTGCCACCGACATTACGGGTCACCGTATAACCCAGCGCTGTCAGCTCATCCGCCAGCCGCGCCGACGTTTTGTGCTCCATGGTCGAAAGTTCAGGGTTTTGGTGGAAGTAGAGAAACAGCTCTTTGAGTTTGTTGTCGTAAACCGCCTTGACCTCGGCATCGAGCGCCTCATTCGCTACCAAGCCCGGCGCGATGACAGTCATAACAAGGGTTAAAGCAATGGCAATGCATTGTGAAAGGTTCATGAAGGGCTC
>JADHQF010000139.1 GCA_016778085.1 Luminiphilus sp.
CCGAGGATCGCATCGTCGTTGAGGGTGGACCCGATGGCATCGAGGCTTTCGCGGGCACGGTGGCGCTCAGCTACGCCGATTCAGACCGGCCCTCAAAGGCGTTATCGGGCACGACTGTGATGCGCGAGGTGGCCGTGCCGCAAACGTCGCGCATGGTCGGCCGCACCGAGGGCGCCATGAGGCTGCGTTACCGGCGCGGCGTCATTCTGCTGGGTATTTCCCGCAACGGCGTGCGCCTAAGAGAGCGGTTGCGCGAAGTCGAAATTCAGGCCGGTGATCTGCTGCTGTTATTGGGCCCCGAGGAGACCCTCGACGACATCATCGAATGGCTCGGATGCCTGCCATTGGCGCCCCGCGGGCTCGACGTGATTCAGCGGGAAAAAGCCCGCCGGGCGATTCTGATCTTTGCCGGCGCCATTGTGCTGGCGAGCCTTGAACTCATCTATCTTCCCATGGCACTCGCCTGCGTGGCGGTGTTGTACATCGTGCTTGATATCGTGCCGCTGTCGCAGGTGTATGAGTCGATCGAGTGGCCGGTGGTGGTGTTACTGGGCGCCATGATCCCGATCAGCGTGGCGCTGGAGGCGAGCGGTGGCACCCAACTGCTCGCCGATTTGTTTGTAAGGGGCACCGACGGCTGGCCCGTGATGCTGATTCTCGCGGCGCTCATGCTGGTGACCATGACCCTCTCCGATGTGCTCAACAATGTCGCCACCGCGCTGATTGCCGCACCCATTGCCCTCGACGTGGCCGAGCGGCTGCAGGTGAGCCCGGATCCTTTTCTGATGGCGGTTGCCGTCGCCGCCTCCTGCGCGTTTCTGACACCCATCGGCCACAAGAACAACACCCTCATCATGGGTCCGGGCGGTTACGGCTTTGGCGATTACTGGCGCATGGGTTTGCCGCTCGAGATTCTGGTGGTCGCAACAGCGATTCCGATGATTTTGCTGGTTTGGCCGCTCTAAACAGCGGCTTTCCCATGCTCCTCTCTCAGATTCACCTCTTTTAGCGTCTCTTCCAGCGTTAAATCCCACTTCTTCCAGTAATTGGCTCCCCGTAGCCTTAGGTTCCGCTGCGCGCCCCTCTTGCTCCCCATTCATTACCCGCTTAACGCTGGTCACACATTGTGTTGGCTTGTCTTGAGTCGCTGGCCGATTTGGCCAACACCTTGGCGTATCGAGCCAATCATTCCGCCAGCCCCCCACTGATACTGAAGGTGTTCGCAGGGGAGTAGCCAAGCCCGTCGCAAGACAGCAGCAGCCGAACCCGGCGATCAACTTCAAGGATGATCCCATTGCCATGGAAGGCAGTTTTAAATGGGAGAGCAAAATTATGAGGACCAAAACCGAGAAAAATGTCCGCACCGCAGCGGGCGTCGCCGCCTGGGTCGCCATGCTGGCGCTCAGCCAAGAATCTGCCGCACTGGATAACCCCCAGCGTGAGGAGTTTGCGCGCTATAGCGATTGGCGCGCGCATCTGACAGCCACTGCACCCTGCGGTGACTCGCTGATTCCGATGCTGGGTGGTTCGGAGCGTGCGCTCATTTGCTCCGACGCGCTGCACCTGTCGAGCGATCGCAACGAGGTCGGCGGCAACACGCAGATGACGGATACTTACTTGTTGCGCGGCGCCACCTACACCGTACACAGCGGCATCATCGTCGCGGTGTTGCGGTAAAGGGGGGATTCATCATGCATCGTGATAATGGCGCGATGGCACTGCTTATGCTGGCTGCCGCGCTTGCGGTGGGCGTGCTAGGCGTCAGCGAACGGGTACAGTCGCACCCCAATGCTCACTCTCCCTAGCAGCATTTGCACTACGCTGACTGGCGGGAATCCCAAGAGTAAATCTGTCTTCACCCTTTTCTGTACCGCACCCGCCGCGTAGAATGCCGCCTCCGTAGTGAGGACCACCCCCATGAGTGAGCAAAAAGCCACCAACGTGCACTGGCACGGCGGTGAGATCAATCGCCCCGAACGCGCCCAATTACTGGGTCACAGCGGCGCAACCCTGTGGTTTACCGGCCTGTCGGGTTCGGGCAAGAGCACCATCGCAGTGGCGCTTGAGCAGGCGCTCTACCAGCGCGGCGTGCTGGTGTACCGACTCGATGGTGACAACATTCGTCTCGGTATCAACAAGAACCTGGGTTTTAGCGCTGAGGATCGCGCCGAGAACATTCGTCGTGTGGGTGAGGTCTCCAAATTGTTTGTCGATGGCGGCGTGATTGTACTGAGCAGCTTCATCAGCCCGTACTTGGTCGATCGCCAGATCGTGCGCGAACTGCACGAGGCCGACAACATGCCGTTCATTGAAGTGTTCGTCGACTGCAGCCTCGAGGCGGCAGAGGAACGCGACCCCAAGGGGCTCTACAAAAAGGCCCGCGCGGGGGAGATCAAGAATTTCACCGGTATCGATGACCCCTACGAGGCTCCCGAGGCGCCGGAGGTGCATTTGCATACCGACCAGCAATCGCTGGCAGAAGAAGTTGAGCACCTGATCGCATTGTTGGAAACGCAAGGGCTGATTCCAGCAGCCGCTTGATAAAGCCCTGTAACCGAGAGATACCATGGCATTGATTGCACCCCACGGCGCGGACGAGCTGCGCCCCCTGATTGTTGATGACAAGCGGCGCGCCGAACTCGAAGCCGAAGCACTCACCCTCCCCTCCCTAATGGTGAGCTCAGCTGCCGCGGCCAACGCCGTGATGATGGGTGCGGGCTACTTCACGCCGTTAGCCGGCTATATGAATCGCGCCGACGCGCTTTCGGTGGCGGAGAAACTGCGCACGACCGACGGTCTGTTTTGGCCCGTACCCGTGGTCAATCTGGCCGAGAGCTGCCCGGTAGAGGCCGGTCAGCGTCTCGCGCTTACCGACCCCAACTGCGAAGGCCACCCCCTGCTGGCAGTGATGACGGTTGAGGCTATCGAGACCCTTTCGGATGACGACTTGGCGACCATTCTCGATAAAGTGTTCCGCACCGATGACCCCGAGCATCCCGGCGTGGCGGCCTTCACCGCGCAGGGCCGCACCGTGATCTCAGGTCCTATCGAAGTGCTCAACTACTCCTACTTTGAGGAGGACTTCCCCGACACGTTCCGCACCGCGATGGCGATTCGAAGCGAGATTGCCGAGCGGGGTTGGGAGCGCGTAGTCGCCTTCCAAACCCGAAACCCCATGCACCGCGCCCACGAAGAGCTGTGCCGTATGGCGATGGAAGACCTCTCGGCCGACGGCGTGCTCATTCATATGCTGCTGGGAAAATTGAAGCCGGGCGATATCCCCGCCGACGTGCGCGACGCCTCGATCCGTAAAATGGTCGACCTGTACTTTCCCCCCAACACGGTGATGGTGACCGGCTATGGCTTTGACATGCTCTACGCCGGACCCCGCGAGGCAGTGCTGCACGCCGTGTTCCGCCAGAACGCAGGCTGTACCCACCTGATTGTGGGTCGCGACCACGCAGGGGTGGGGAGCTACTACGGCGGCTTTGATGCTCAAACCATCTTTGACGAGGAAGTGCCCGAGGGCGCATTGGCGCTCGAGATCTATCACGCCGACCATACCGCGTTCAGCAAAAAATTAGAGCGCGTGGTCATGATGCGCGACGCGCCCGACCACAGTCCTGAGGACTTCGTACTGCTTTCGGGCACCAAGGTGCGCGAGATGTTGGGCCAGGGCATTGCGCCACCGCCCGAGTTCTCGCGCCCTGAGGTGGCTGAGATTCTGATGGCCTACTATCAGGAAATCGACGGCACGGCGTAAGGCGAATCAGCGGGGGGTTGGCGCGCTAGCGCTGACCCCCTTTCCCAGACCCATCTCCGCCATTCAGTCAGCGACTAGCGCTCCTTAGTCATGCGCTAGCCCGCTGAGTTGGCGCTTTCTGCCAACCGCTTGGCGCATGCAGTCAATTCTTTTCACTGCTACCCACCGATACTGGGTTCATCGGCAGATCGGCGACCTCTGAGTTGCCCTGACCTTCAGGCCAACACCCGATCTGCCGGTTTTTTGAGTGGCTCCTTCTTTGCCCCGCTTTGCGGGGCCTTTTTTTAGGAACGAGCGCCGTCACAGCAGCGACCACTCGGCAAGGAGGCTGAATGGACAAGGCAGCATATTTTCAATCGGTGTACGAGGCACAGTTTGCCCTGGGCAAAAAAACGGGCGCCTGCCTGAGCGCACAATATTTAGCGTTGGAGGCTTTTCTACAGCGCAGTCCCGACTGGCACTACCAGTGGTGGCCCATTGTGGGCATCACCCCCAAGGCCTGGTTTATCCTACAAACCCGGGCTGCGGTCGAGACACGGCGGCGCATGATCCCTACCCACGGGCTTATTCGCGCTCATCTCTACGACCGCGTGGAGCGCGGCCGGGAACTGTTTGAGCGAGCGTCGCCGCTACCTGATGCTTGGCAATTCTATGAGGCGCGAGACGCCGCCGTACTGGCACTCAATGAGGAGCGCGACACGGTCGCGACTATTCCCTGGCTGGCTTTGGATCCCGAGTGCTTTGGACAGCAAACCAGTGGCGTGCCGACCATTACCCGCAAACGACTCACAGAATTACAGGCAACGCTAAATCAAAAAGCCGCGTAGCAAGGCGCTACAGAGGCCTTGGCTTGGCGTGTATTCGGGCGGCGGAGCAGTGGCCTCAAACCTGTGTTCATCGCACTGTCATGAGCCGTTCATTACTCGGTCATGAAAAGCGCCTAACCTAACGGTCCACCTGGGGGTGGACCTCGAGATGTGCTCTCTGTGCCCGGCTAACTTGCCGGGCTTTTTTATGGTCGGGCGACTACTATTTGGGGAATGTGGTTAACGAGAATCCCTGCGGATTGGGGTATTGCTTGATGCTCGCCTGATAAGCGCCAATGATTTTCATGTAGGCACCAATGACCCAGGCCTCGGTGCCCACCACGTTCATCTCCTCGCGCGGATCGCGGGTGATGTTGAAGATCGCCGGATACCCGGTGCCCTCGGCACGCGTTGCGTAGACCCCGTGTGCAGACGGGTTACCGGAAGACGCGATGACATGCCGACGCGATTACGCTGGAAGGGAACAAATCCAAGGTAGCAGAATTAATGGAACCCCGCGGCCGGA
>JADHQF010000140.1 GCA_016778085.1 Luminiphilus sp.
ACAGAGGGTGAGTCGCGGAAGCTGAAGTTAGAGCTCAAAGTGCTCGCCGATGTGGGTCTGCTGGGGCTGCCCAACGCCGGTAAATCAACCTTTATCCGCGCTGTATCCGCGGCGACACCCAAGGTGGCGGACTATCCCTTCACGACGCTCATACCGAGTCTGGGCGTGGTGAAGGTGGATGCGCATCGCTCGTTTGTGGCAGCGGATATCCCGGGGTTGATCGAGGGTGCTTCAGAGGGCGCTGGCCTCGGTATTCGCTTCCTCAAGCATCTGACGCGTAACCGGGTCCTACTGCACCTAGTGGACATAGCACCGATTGACGGCAGTGATCCGGCTGACGCCGCGTGCTCAGTCGTACGTGAGCTGGAGCGTTTCAGTCCGGCACTGGCCGCGAGGCCCCGATGGCTGGTGCTGAATAAAATTGATTTGCTTGATAGCGAAGCGGTCGCGAGCTGTCGGGAGCGCGTGGTGGCAGCCCTGAATTGGCAAGGCCCTGTGTATGAGATCTCCGCCGTCGCGGGGCAGCACACGGAAACGCTATGCGGAGACCTGATGACCCATCTGGAGACCCAGGCCGAAGCGCTGCGAGACAATCCAGAGGCGGAACAGGCGGAGCACGCGGTACAAGAGCAGATGCAGCAAGAAGCCCGTGAGCGTATTGCTGCACTGCAGGCAGCCAGAGCGGCCGCGCGGGCGCGGGCGCGCGACGGGCTTGATGACGACGACAGCGAAATGGAAGTGGAGTACCGACATTGACCGATGCGGTTCAACAAACTGACCGGCAGCGGCTTGCCGATGCCCGACGCTGGGTCGTTAAGGTAGGCAGCGCTCTGCTGACCAATGACGGACGCGGTCTGGACGCGTCAGTGGTCAAGATGCTGGCAGATCAGCTGGCCACGCTACGCTCAGGGGGCTGCGACGTCGTGTTGGTGTCCAGCGGTGCGATTGTGGCGGGCCTCGCGCGTCTGAATCTCGCAGAGCGTCCCCATGAAGTGCATTTGTCCCAGGCCGCCGCGGCGGTTGGGCAGTCCGCACTGGTGCGCGCCTATGAGGAGCACCTCAGTCCGCATGGTGTGACCACCGCGCAGATACTGCTGAGTCACGCAGACGTGCGTGCCCGGGATCGCTATCTCAACGCACGAAGCACGCTCAGCACGCTATTGGCCATGAATGTGCTGCCGATCGTGAACGAAAACGACACCGTGGTGACCGATGAGATTCGTCTCGGAGACAACGACACGCTGGCGGCACTGGTGGCCAATTTGGTCGATGCCGACGCCTTGCTGATTCTCACGGACCAGGACGGATTAATGGACAGCGACCCGCGGCAGAGTGCTGACGCGGCGCTCATTCAGACAGCAGATGTCCACGACAGCTCGCTGGATGCCATTGCAGGCGCCGGCAGCGCGCTCGGTCGTGGAGGTATGGCGACCAAGCTGAGTGCGGCGCGCCTCGCCGCCAGATCAGGCACCGCGACAGTCATCGCTAACGGACGCCTGCCCGATGCCATAACTCAGGTGGCCGGGGGCGCATTGCTGGGTACTTTCTTACAGACCCAACGCCAACCCCAGAGCGCGCGTAAACAGTGGCTGGCCAGTTTGCTCCACGCCCAGGGTAGTCTGGTGCTGGATGACGGCGCGGTGAGAGGTGTCTCGGATCAGGGCCGGTCGCTACTCCCTATCGGCGTTGTCAGTGTTGCGGGGGACTTTCAGCGCGGTGATCTGGTGTCCTGTCTAGACGGCGCCGGTCGGGAGCGCGCGCGGGGTCTCGTGAACTATTCAAGTGAAGAAGCCAAGGCGCTGGCGGGCAAGGGTTCCGCCGACATCGAGTCAGTGTTGGGCTACCGTGGCGAAGAAGAGCTGATTCACCGAGATAATCTGGTGGGGAGCTAGGATCATGGACGGCACGTCGCTACTTGCGCTGTATGGCTCGGCGCTGTTCGCCGCCTCGCTCCTCGGGAGCGGGTTGCCGCGGCTATTTCGCATGACCCACACGCGCACCCAGATGGTGTTGAGCCTGATATCGGGACTGATGCTGGGTGTCGCTTTGATGCATTTAATCCCGCATGCCTTCACCGCCGGTCAGGCCATTGACACGGTCATGGTCTGGACTCTGTCCGGTCTGATTTTTATGCTGTTGTTATTGCGCTGGTTTCATTTTCATCAGCACGATTTTGCGAGCGCTGCGGCGGACTGCGACCTGACCTCAGCCGACGAACATCATCACGCGCATGCCCACGATCATGCCCACTTGCCTGAGCAGGCGCTGGGCGCTGTTGGCTTGTTCGCGGGGCTGTGCGTGCACACGGTGGTCGATGGCATTGCCCTTGGCGCGGTGCTTATCGGGGCGGTGCAGGGATCGGCATTGGCGGGTGTAGGCGTGTTCCTGGCGATATTGCTCCACAAGCCGCTGGATGCGTTATCTATCGAGACGGTGATGGGCGCGAGGGGTTGGTCCTCAATCAGTCGCTGGACTGCTGGTACGGTCTTCGCGCTGCTGTGCCCGCTGACCGCAGCCGTCTTTTACTTCGGTGCGTCGGCGCTCGTTCCCTATGAGGGCTTGCTGCCTGCCAGTCTCGCGTTTGCCGCCGGTGCCTTCATCTGTATCGCGCTGGGTGACTTATTGCCCGAGGTACAGTTTCACAGCCATGACCGGCTGCGGCTCACACTACTCTTTTTGCTGGGGGTAGGCATTGCGTTTGCGCTGGGCTGGCTCGAACCCGCGCATTGAAAGTTTTCTAGCGCTCTGCGCCCAACTTCTTAGCTAACTGCTCGGTGCGCTGGGGGTCCGACTCGATGGCGAGCCAGCCATTCAGTTCATCGTTGATGAGATCCGTCAGGGCAGCCAAATGACCGTCCTGGGCATTAAGGCAGGGAATGTATTCGTAACGCGTACCGCCGGCTTCAAGAAAAATGTCCCGGTTCTCCATGCCGATTTCCTCAATCGTTTCCAAGCAGTCGGCAGAAAAGCCCGGGCACACCACCTGCACCGCTGTCACGCCCTGGCCCGGGAGCGCCTCCAGGGTTTCGTCGGTGTAGGGTTGTAACCATTCTTCGCGCCCGAACCGCGATTGAAACGTGGTGATCATCTCGTCTTCTGACAACCCTAAATTCTCGCCAATCAGTCGAGAAGTTTTATGGCACTGGCAGTGGTAGGGGTCGCCCTCGACCAGATACCGCTTGGGCATACCGTGGTAAGAGAGCACCAGTTTGTCTGTCCGTCCGTGGTCTGCCCAGTAGGTGCGGATGCTGTCTGCGACGGCGGCAATGTAGCGCGGGTCGTCATGGTATGAGCTGATAAAGCGCAGGGCGGGGAGCCAGCGTCGCCGCGTTAAGTCGCTACTGACTTCGTCAAATGTTGAGCCGGTGGTGGGCCCCCCGTACTGCGGGTAGAGCGGCAGTACCACCAGTTTTTGCACCCCCGCTTCAAACATCTCGGTCAGCACATCGGCGATTGCGGGTGAGCCGTAACGCATCGCGCCCCGAACCACAAAACGATCGCCATGTTGGCTTTTGAGTTGCTCCGCTACGCCGGCTACCTGATCCTCCAGATGCGCGAGTAAGGGTGAGCCACGCTCATTCCAGACCGCAGAATAGGCTTCGGCCGAGCGCTTGGGGCGCGTATTGAGAATGATGCCGTTCAGAATCAGCCACCAAATGGGTCGCGGCACTTCTACAACGCGAGGATCCCACAGGAACTGCTTCAAATAGGGTTTGAGTGCCTTGGCGGTCGGGGCCTCAGGTGTCCCGAGATTCGTCAGCAGGACGCCAATGCTCGGCACGGTCGCATGCTGATAATCGGACTGGCCGAGGTATTTCATAGTGGGTTCCTGAGCGCTGTTGGCTTGATTTGCGCGCCCCAGCGCGAGATCACACGGGCCGCGATTGTACCTTATACGCGAATTGACTCGTCTCTGATCAGTGCGTAAAACGAGGGGTCGCCGGGCCCGATCGCGGCGTACTCACAAGGCAATAATAGGAGCTGACCATGAGTCTCGATTTTGACAGTGCTCGGTTGCCCAACCCGCATTTCACCGAAGAACATCACGCATGGCGCGAGGCGCTGCGCAGGTTTATCGATACCGAAGTCATGCCCTATGCGGATGACTGGGACGAGGCGGGTGCGATTCCCACTGAGCTGTGGCCAAAAGCGGCTGAAGTCGGTCTTCTTGGGTTGGGCTATCCCGAGCAGTTCGGCGGCACGCCTACAGACAGCTGGCACTCCTGGATTGTGAATGAGGAGCTCTCCCGGGTCGGTGCGGGTGGTATCAGCGCCTCTCTCATGGTCCATGGTATCGGCTTGCCGCCAGTCCTTAACTGGGGGCCGGAGTGGATGCAGGCGGAGGTTGCGCCGCAGGTGTTGAAAGGTGAGAAGTGGATCTCGCTGGGGATTACAGAACCCGGCGGTGGCTCAGACGTGGCGAATCTCGCAACCACCGCAGTGCGCGATGGCGACCACTACGTGGTCAGCGGAAGCAAGACCTACATTACCGGGGGTATGCGCGCCAACTGGGTGTCGACCGCAGTCAGAACTGGCGGATCGGGCGCGGGCGGTGTCTCCATGCTGTTGATTCCAACTGATGCTGAAGGCTTCTCGCGGACACCGCTGGACCGCAAGATGGGTTGGTGGGCATCGGATACCGCCACCCTCTACTTTGACGAAGTCCGTGTGCCGGTCGACAACCTCATCGGCACCGAGAATGAAGGCTTCAAGGTCATCATGACTAACTTCAACAGTGAACGGATGGGCATGGCCGCTGCCATGGAGGCCTATGCGAGAGTCTGCCTTGAGGAAGCGGTTGCCTGGGCGACGGAGCGCAAAACCTTTGGCAAGCGTCTGGCTGATCATCAAGTGATCCGCCACAAAATCGCGCAAATGAAGCAACAGCTTAACGCCACCCAGGCCTATATCCGCTTTTGTTACGAGTCGATTGAAGCGGGTACGCCCAACCCGGGCGATATCGCATTGTTGAAAGTTCAAGCGAGCGAGGTGATGGAGTTCTGCGCCCGCGAAGCCATGCAGATTCTAGGTGGCCTCGGTTACATGAGGGGTAACCGGGTTGAACGGATTTACCGCGAGGTGCGCGTCAA
>JADHQF010000141.1 GCA_016778085.1 Luminiphilus sp.
GCCATTTCCAGTGCGTGCTTGCGTGAGAGATTCCGACCAATACCGACCAATGGCGTGGTGCAGAACGTGCCAATGTTGACCCCGGGTGTGCAGAAGGTGGCGTCTTCTGAGGCAATGGCCAGATCGCAGGCAGAAACCAGTTGGCAGCCGGCGGCGCTGGCGATCCCCTGAACGCAGGCAATGATGGGTTTGGGTGTGTGCAGGATGCTCGTCATCATTGCAGCGCAATCCTGCAATAACTGATCGACTCGTACTTCCCAGTCGCTCTGATCTTCGTCGTTGCGGCGCCGTGTTTCCCGCAGGTCATGTCCCGCGCTAAAAGCGGGGCCGGCGGCCTTGATGACGATGACCCGGGTGCTGGGGTCAGCGTTACCGGAGGCAATGGCGTCTGAGAGCTCGGCGATCATGTCGCTGGAGAGGGGGTTACGGCGCGCTGGCTGATTCAGCGTCAGCCACAGAATGCCGTCTTCGGCGTTCGCCAAAACCAAAGCGTCATTCATACGTCCACACCTCTCAGCAGTTTTGCGCTGTTCACTTTCCCTCGAGCTATGGCGCCCGATGTCTGTGTGTCAGGTTATCACGGGGCCAGTCGTCACCGCAGTGCGGCTTGATTGAAAAAATGTCGCGTCTGGCGCAGGCTGATGCACACAATAATGATTAAAAACGAGGGTAGTCAGATGAGAGTGCTATGCCTACTGGGCTGGGTAGTCGCGATAGCCGCCTCTAGCGCGCACGCAGTGGATTTTGAGGACTACGATTTCAGCCGCTTTTCGCAGGAAGTCACCGAATGCGACCGCCTGGCCTCACACGGTCGGGACCCCGGTCATGTCGCGCCTGCTGTAAGCAGTAGCGGCATGGATAAGCCCGCGGCGATTGCGGCCTGTCAGCAAGCGGTCGCCGCCGATCCCGATAATCCCAGGCTCAATTATCAGCTCGGTCGGGCGTATGGCTATTCGGGTCGGGGTGAGGAGGCGATGCCGTACCGGTTGAAGGCGCTGGAGGCCGATTATCCTCAGTCGCTATTCGTGATCGGCTACTTGTACTCCATCGGCCGCACCATCGAGCCCGATATTTGTAAAACCTATGAGTTGTGGCAGCGGGCTGCACGCTACCGCCGCCTCGCCGCATTGGTCGCACTGCCACGGCACAGCCTGCGCGGAGACTTTGAGGTCTGTGGGCCGGCCCTTGCGCCTGAGGCCCTTCGGGCTTATCTGAATGAGGCCAAGGCGCAATCGAACGACTATTACGTGGGGATGCTGGTAGATGACCTGCTGGCCGAGGTCGATGAACGCTATCCGACATCAGCTGGCGTGACCGATGGCTAGTGCATGGCATTGGGTCAGCATCGGCACCAGAGATCTTGAGGTCGCACTGGATTTCTGGGTAGCTCGACTGGGATTTGAGTGTGTGGCGCGAGTGGAGGGGGACGATCCCGGCCTGCGGCAGCATTGGGGATTGCCTGATCAATGCGTAGTGCGGCAGGCCACGGTGCGCTCGCCAGCAGCTGCGCATGGCGGCATGCACATAGTGGAGTGGGCGGAGCCGGCTGAATCAGTTCGTGGAAACGCTCAGGTTTTTGACCTCTGCCCTAAAAACCTCGATATCTACGTCGATGATCTTCCAGCTCGAATGGCCCAGTTAGTGGATCAAGGGGTGGTTTTCCGCAATGAGCACTACAGCGAGGCCGTTTCACCCGACGGGGTGCACTTCCGAGAGATCCACTTGGCGGGCCACGATGAGATCAATATCGTGCTCCTACAGGTCATAGGTAGCGACACGTTGATCCCGCCCACAGGATTTTCTGGCGTTGGCCCGCTTGTCTGTATCGTGCGGGAGCCCAAGGAGGAAAAACGTTTTTATGAGCAGGTGGTCGGGCTCAAGCTCTCCCACGATAATATTCTCTCGGGACCCGACATCGAGCAGATGATTGGGTTGCCCGCGGGTTGTGCGCTAGAGGTGAGTATTTGGGCCGAACCGGGGCAGCCCCTGGGCGAGGTGGAGCTGGTGACCTATCAGGGGACTGATGGTGCGGATCTTTACCCACGGGCTCGGCCTGGGGCACGAGGCGTTACACACCTTAATTGGCAGGTGGACGACATTGAGGCTCTCGCTGCTCATCTGAGTGCTCATGGTGTCAGTCACTCTGTGTCGACGATCAACGGTAGTTTGATTCAATCCCGGGCGAGTTTGATCTTCCATTCCCCCGCAGGGCTTCGGTTGGAGGCGCATCTGCGACAGTAGCGCAACAGCGCGTCGCCTTGGTGGTTTGTCGCTTCGCTGCAAGGCTCTGGCAGGCTTGGTCTGCCTGCTCCATTGGTACCTTTCATCCGATAGATATTATGACCGTTTATAACCCCTCCGGAGTAGCCTGGGTGATATCAATTGTGGGTCTCTGGGAGTAGCATCATCGGCGGCTACAAGTGCCCAGCACCTCATTATTAGTCAGCATTCAGGAGCGCCTCTTATGGCGGATCAATACGGCCTGTTCATCGACGGCAAATGGATCAACACCAGCGATACGGTCACCAACAGAAGTCCCTCTGACGTCAACGATGTCATTGGTGAGTATGCGCAGGCCAATGCCGACCAAGTCAGTATGGCGCTTGAGGCAGCCAGTCGTGCGGTCGCTGAGTGGGGCGTGTCCCCAATGGAGTCCCGTTATCAGGTGCTGATGGCGATTGGCAACGAGTTGATCGAGCGCAGTGGCGAGCTCGGCGAATTACTGGCGCGCGAAGAGGGCAAAACCCGCGCAGAGGGTGTCGGCGAAGTCTACCGATCTGGACAGTTCTTCCACTATTTTGCTGCCGAGGTTCATCGCCAAATCGACGACCGGGCTGATTCGGTGCGTCCTGGTATTGAAATTGAGACGCGGCGCGAAGCCGTGGGTGTGGTGGCGATCATCAGCCCCTGGAATTTCCCCATGGCGACGGCAGTGTGGAAAATCGCTCCCGCGCTGGCCTTTGGTAATGCGGTCATATTCAAGCCGGCAAACTTAGTGCCTGCCAGTGCCTGGGCGCTAACCGAAATTATCTCGCGGCAGGCTCTACCCGACGGTGCGTTCAACCTATTGATGGGTGGGGGTAGCTCTGTGGGTGACCAGATCATTCACAGCGACCAGATTCATGCGGTGTCATTTACCGGCTCGCTGCCGGTCGGCAAGCAAGTCGCGGCCGCGACGGCTGCGAATCTGGTTAAGTGTCAGCTCGAAATGGGTTCCAAAAACGCGTTAATCGTGGCTGCTGATGCTGATCTGGAGGTGGCGGTAAACGCTGCATTTGTTGGCGCTTACAGTGGCACTGGCCAAAAATGCACTGCGTCATCGCGCCTGATTGTAGATGAAAGTGTGCACGATGCTTTTGTCGAAAAATTGCAGGCCAAGTTGGCTGCCGTTAAGGTCGGGCACGCACTGGAAGAGGGGGTCGATATGGGCCCGGTTGCCTCGGAAGTGCAACTTGCAGAGAACCTTGCCTGGATTGAGCGAGGCCAAAAGGACGGGGCAACACTGCTCTGTGGTGGCGAGCCATTGGAGATGCCCACGCCCGGCTACTACATGTCCCCTGCGCTGTTTATCGATACCGACAACGACATGGCGATCAATCGCGAGGAGCTCTTTGCACCGATCGCCTGCGTGATACGCGCAAAAGACTATGAGCACGCGCTGTCGATACTCAATGATACGAACTTTGGCCTGACTGCCGGCATCGTGACGCAATCACTGGCGACGGCGTCTGATTTCAAAAAGCGCGCGGTGAGTGGCTGCGTGATGGTGAACCTGCCAACGGCGGGAACCGATTACCACGTGCCCTTCGGCGGGCGAAAGGATTCTAGTTTCGGCCCGCGCGAGCAAGGCCAGTACGCACGAGAGTTCTACACCACGGTCAAAACGACCTACCTTCAGGCGTGACGCAGGAGCAGTTGTGAACCCAGACTGGAACGTCATCGATGGCCTGCAATACTCGGCGTGGTCGCGCGAGATCTTCGAGCAGATGCACGAGGGCGGTCTCAATGCAGTCCACGTTACGATTGCCTACCACGAGAATACCCGCGAGACCCTGACGCGTTTTGGGGAATGGAACCAGCGCTTCGAGACTTACCCTGATCTGATCCGGCCCGTGTATGAGCCGGCTGATATTGACCGCGCCAAGGCAGAAGGGCGCATCGGCATTATTTTCGGTGCGCAGAACTGCTCGCCGATCGAAGACGAGATCCGTCTGGTGGAGGTGATGCGTCGGCTCGGCCTGATGATCATGCAGCTCACCTACAACAATCAGAGCCTGCTCGCCTGTGGTTGTTATGAGGAAGAGGACAGTGGGCTCACTCGTTTTGGGCAGCAGGTGATCCGCGAGATGAACCGGGTCGGCATGGTGGTGGATATGTCGCACAGCGCCGAGCGTTCCACACTGGAAGCTATCGATTACTCAGAGCAGCCGGTTATTATTTCCCACGCGAACCCGAGTCACTTTCATCCGGCGCTGCGCAATAAGTCTGACAAGGTACTCGATGCGGTTGCGGCAAATGAGGGGCTGCTCGGCTTCTCGTTGTACCCCTTCCATCTCAAGGATGGGCCGCAGTGCACGCTGGAGAGCTTCGCTGACATGGTTGCCTGGACCGCTGATCGGATGGGCGTGAATCGCATCGGTTTTGGCTCTGATCTCTGTCAGGCCCAGCCGCAGTCAGTGTTAGAATGGATGCGCGTCGGCCGCTGGTCCAAGGTCATGGATTACGGTGAGGGTTCGGCTACTAACGCCGGCTGGCCCGAACCACTCAGTTGGTTTGCGGATAATCGGGATTTTCCGGGCATCGTGAGTGCGCTCCGTGCCAAAGGTTTTTCTGAGGAAGAGCTCGGCTTGATCATGGGCGGCAACTGGGTCGACCTGCTCGAGCGTGCCGCGCAGCCTTCGCTTGCTTCATTGGAAAGCGGCGCCGAGCCATGACTGAGCTGACCCACACTGTTGAAGACGCCACGCTGTCGCTCCGATCACCCGCGACTGTTATGGATCTTGAGCGGCTGGGGTCGTTTTCACCGACACGACTGAGCTTTGCGCGCCGGCTCACGCGCACGATGTTCGAGCAAAAATGGCAGGTGT
>JADHQF010000142.1 GCA_016778085.1 Luminiphilus sp.
AAGCCCTCGCGGTGGGTAGCTCAGTCCGAGTGGACTTTGCAGCGTGGTCAGAAGACATCACACTGCCCGTATTTCGTTTACACCCAGCACTGGATGATGGAGCTTCTTAGAGGCGACACCCACCGGAGACGAGAGAAATGAATAGCAAGATGATTCCCGTTGCCGTGATTAACCCGGATGCACCGGCTGAGAGCCTCGAGGCCAAACAGCCCGCCATCAACAATGGCGCCGAGATCTACGGCAAAGACGGCTACTTCAGCGCCGAACACATGCAGCGCGAATGGGACAAAGTCTGGACCGAGAGCTGGCTCATTGCCGGGGTCAGCACCGACCTACCGGAAGTCGGTGACTACTTTCTGTTCCGCGTGCGCAGTGAATCGATCATCGTCACCCGCACCGAGGACGGGATCAAAGCGTTCTATAACGTCTGCCCCCACCGAGGTGCCCGACTGTTAACCGAGGAGCGCGGCAATAAAAAAGTCTTTGTCTGCCCCTTTCACAGTTGGAGCTTTCGCAATAACGGGGAGCTGCGCACCATCACCGACGAGGAAACCTTTCAGGAGCCCGTGATTTGCCACAGACCCGGACTCACGGCGGTGGCCTGCGAAGCGCACGCGGGGCTGATCTTCGTCAGCATGGCTGACACCCCGCCCCCGCTCAAAGAGGCCATTGGTCTCCCCGAGGGCTACCTCGAGAACTACCAGATTGACCAGATGCGCGTGGTACGCCATGTCCGCAGCGAATGGGGCTCGAACTGGAAAGTCGGCGTCGAAGCCTTTTACGAAAGTTATCACTTGCACGCCGTGCACCCCGAAACCCGCGGTGTCATGGGCGACCTGAACGTGCAGTACGACTGCTACCCCAACGGCGCTAGCCGCATGATTGTGCCACTGGGGCAACCCAGCCCGCGTCAGGCGGACCAGACCACGGTCAACGAAGGGCTACAGTATATGCTGCAAGAGGCCGGCGTGGATCCCGCAAGCTTCTCCGGAACCGCTGCTGATGTGCGCGCGGCAATTCAGCAGGCCAAGCGCGAGCGGTCTGATCGGCTGGGATTGGGTTATGAGCGCTTCACCGATGGCCAACTGTCAGACAGTTGGGCGACCGGGATCTTCCCCAACGTGCAAATCGGCTGCCATCCTGAGGCCATCTTTTTGATGCGCTTCATCCCTCACGATACGGATCCCGAACGCTTTTGGTACGACACCATGACGCTGATGTTCCCGGTGAACGACCCGAACTACTGCCCACCCGCGTGGATGGGTCTGCCGGAGGGGACTGACGTCACCGGCAGCGTGCGGCCCGAGACCGAGAGCTATGCCATCGACGAGGATCCCGGACTCGGCTTGGTATTAAGCCAAGACGCCGCGTTTCTGCCTTCAGTACAAGAAGGCATGCGCAGTAAGGCCTTCAAGGGTCAGCTCTGGGGCGAACAGGAGCAGCGACTGCGTCATTTTCATGTCGAACTGGAACGCCGCTTGAATGCTTGAGCCACTCCGCGCACCGCTACTACCCGACCCGACCACGCGTTAATGTCCTCCGCAACCTCGCACGCGGAAACCCAACAAGCGCCCAGCCGCTCCCTGTGGTGGGATGGGCTCGAGCGCAATAGCACCTCGCCTCCTCTCGAGACCGACACCAGTGCCGACATCGCGATCGTGGGCGGCGGCTATACCGGCCTGTGGACCGCGTATTTTCTGAAGCACATTCAACCCGGACTCGACGTGGTGCTGGTCGAAGCCAAGCACATCGGCCACGGCGCCTCAGGGCGCAATGGCGGTTGGCTGATGGGGGCACTAGAGGGCTGCGATGCTTTTACTGACGACAGCGGGACATTGCCAATTGCGGCCCGCGAGCAGCTCACTCGCCTGGTGGCACGCGCAGGCGAAACCCTAGCCAAAGAAAACATCGACTGCGATTTTCACCATGGCGGATGTGTCATGGCCGCAGCGCGGCACGACGCGCAGATTGGCCGAGCGAAAAAGACCCTCGAGGGGTTTCATCGTCTCGGGTTCAGGGAGGACGACTACCGCTGGCTGACACCGAGCGAGCTCAGCGAACGCATTCAGGTGGCGAATCCGGGTGGCGCGGTGTTCACGCCTCATGTAGCGCGGATACAGCCAGCCAAGCTGGTCACGGGATTAGCCCGTGTGGTCAAGTCGCAGGGCGTTCGCGTGTTTGAGCATACCCGCGCGCACACGATTCAGTCTGGTGTCATCCAGTGCGACCGGGGCACGATTCGCGCCGGGCAAATCGTGATTGCCACCGAAGGCTACTCCGAAGCCGGCAATCCACTGCACCGGCGACTGATTCCCGTGCAGACGGGTATGGTCGCAACCGAACCGCTAAGCGACGCGCAATGGTCTAGCCTCGGCTTTGCCGATCGCGAGACCTTTGCCGACTGCACCCGCGCGGCCACCTACCTGCAACGGACGGCCGATCATCGATTGGTGATTGGCGCACGGGGCCACTATCTGCCGGGTGGCAAACCCCAGCACGCGCTGGGCGATCTCGAGACGATTGGTCGACACCGTGAGCAGATCGCGCTGAGCCTCTTCCCGCAGCTGACCGGTGTGCGCTTTACTCACAACTGGGGGGGCAGTGTGGGCGTACCGCGACAATGGCACCCGCATATCAGACAAAATCGAGAGTCAGGGATTGCTACAGCGGGTGGCTACGTGGGTGAGGGTGTGGGCGCCAGCTTTCTATTTGGTCAAACACTGGCTGACTTGCTGACAGAGCAAGATACCGAGCGCACCCAAATGCCTTGGGTGCAGCGACGTTCAATCGAAGAGCTGAAGCGCTGGGAGCCCGAACCGTTTCCTAGACTCGGCCTCAAAGCCACAATGATGGCTTTTGCTGCGGAGGAGTGGTTTCTGGATCGCTACCCGGGCGCATTGCCCACCCGCCTAATGGGCTGGGCCTGTGACCAACTCGAAACTCATTAATTCAACCCCGCCGGAGATGAGGCGCCGCCAAGCTTCGCCCGCATATGCCGGGTTACGATGCCTCCGAGGGGCATCATGACCAGAATCAACAAGAAGAAGATCCAATGGTGCCACAGCGGCAAGGCCTCCCAGAACTGGCGTTGCACCATGACGCCGATAACCAACATATCCAGGGTCGCTGCCACCATACACACCCGTTGCCACGGGCCAATACCGCCAACCATGGCCACTGCCATCCCGCAGAGCAGCAACACAACAGCTTGCAATGCCTCGACGGAAACCACCAATGGCAGGTGAAAAGTGCCGCCCAAATCATTGACTTTATTGGGAAAAAAGCTCAACCACCATCCCAGCAGCGGCAGGCATAAAAGTCCGTAAAGCAGGGGTGCAACGCACAACGATGCCAGCAAGCGCAGCCATTTCATCGGTTTCCTTCCCGCAACATATCGACCCACAGCATAACAGCCGCGCCGTTTTGCAGGCTGATTCGACGCGCAAGCCCTACCGATAGAAGTTTGAGTACCCCTTACCCGTGTAGCCTCATTCCCAAATCGGATTTGAACGGGCAAATGTGTATACTCCGCCCCTCAACCCTCGCCGTGGAGAAGACCAATGAATGCCCCGCAGCAAGTTGTAGTAAGCCCCGATATCGAAATCAAAATGCAGGATGCCCTGAAGGCACAGCGTGAGAGCTACCTGCAGGAAGGCTATGTCTCAGCAGAGACACGCATCGACCGCCTGAATCGCGCTATTGATGTGCTGGTTCGACATGCCGATCGCATTAGCGAAGCCATCAACAAAGATTTTGTTTGCCGACCGGATCAGATCAACCTGATGACCGATGTCGCCGCGTCGATTGGCTCCATGAAGCACTGCCGCAAGCATCTGAAGAAGTGGATGAAGGACGAGAAGCGCTCCTCCACCTTCCCACTGGGTCTGCTCGGCGGACGCTCTCACATTCAATATCAGCCCAAGGGCGTGGTGGGCATTGTCGCACCGTGGAACTTCCCGGTGGCAATGGTATTCCAACCGCTGGCGGGCATTCTGGCTGCGGGCAACCGGGCCATGATCAAACCCTCTGAGTACACACCAGAAACCTCCAAGGTCATCGAAGAAATCGTTGCTGAAGCGTTTGATCCCACCGAGGTCACGACATTCTCTGGCGGCCCCGAAGTCGGTCAGGCGTTCTCCGCCCTGCCCTTTGACCACATGATCTTCACGGGTGCAACCAATATTGCCCGGCATATCCTGACCGCCGCAGCGCGCAATCTGGTACCCGTCACGCTGGAGCTCGGTGGCAAGTCACCGGTTGTCATTTCGCGCTCAGCAGATCTCGAGCAGGCGATTCAGCGGGTAATGGTCGGCAAGACCTTGAACGCCGGTCAGATCTGTCTCGCGCCTGATTACCTGCTGGTGCCCGAGGAAAAGCTCGAGGAAGTGATTTCGCTGGCAACCAAAACCGTGAGCGAGATGTACACCAGCCTGCGCGACAATGACCAGTACACGTCGGTCATTAACGAGCGCCATCACAAGCGCTTGAGTAGCTATCTCGAAGATGCCGAGCAGCGCGGCTGTCGCATTATTCCGCTGAACCCGGCTAATGAGGACTTCAGCAACGGCACGGGCAAGATCCCGCCCACGCTCATTGTCTCTCCAGAGACTGATGCCCTGTGTATGGAAGAAGAAATCTTTGGGCCGCTGTTGCCCATTCGCACCTATAAAGATTTCGGTGAGACGATCGACTATATCAATGCCAATCCGCGGCCACTGGCGGCTTACTACTTTGGCACTGACAAAGGCGAGGAAGAGACCTTCCTGCATCGCACCACCTCTGGGGGTGTCTGCATCAACGATGTGATCTTCCACATCATGCAGGAAGACATGCCCTTTGGCGGTGTTGGCCCTTCAGGGATGGGTTCCTATCACGGCATTGAAGGCTTCAAGACCTTCAGCCACGCCAAGTCAGTTTACAGCCAGACGCTGAAGTTCAACGTGGCCAAGCTGGGCGGTATTTTGCCCCCCTATGGCAAGACCACCGAAAAGAACATTAAGGCGCAGATCAAAAGCTGATCAGGCTCAGGAGAAACAGGGCGCTTCGGCGCCCTTTTTA
>JADHQF010000012.1 GCA_016778085.1 Luminiphilus sp.
TCACCCGTCCGCCGCTTTACTCACACCGAAGTGCTTTCGCGCTCGACTTGCATGTGTTAGGCCTGCCGCCAGCGTTCAATCTGAGCCATGATCAAACTCTTCAGTTGAAGATCTTTAACCTCTGACCGAAGTCAAGAGGGGATGGTTACGCAAAGCTTGCTTTACCATCCAAAATCTCAGCTCAGACACAATTCGAAATCATTGAATTAATGAGTCACTTGTTGTGTCTGAATGGTTCGTGAAAACCATCCCAACAAGTGCCCACACATCTGTCTTTATCTGATTGTTAAGCAACAAACCTGCCGCTCGGGCAGGCCTCTGGCCGGAGGGGATACCCCCGCCAAGGCCGCGCATTATACGTACCGCTTGAAGCCGTGCAAGCCTTTTTTGAAAAAAAGTTTTAGGGCCCAGAGCGGCAGCAGAAACGGGTCCGAAACTGCTGCGCGGGGCGGCGATCTTAACAACAGCCCAACTCGCCCGCAAGCTAATGAATTCAGTATTTTCGGGCAGTTTGGGGCATCAACCCAATAACCGCCGTTTCACCTTCAGCGGGGTCGCAGCCGGGCGCGGCGGACTCGCCATGACAGCAGCGCCGCGAAGACCGCCCCATAAACAAGCGCCTCACCCACATCGGAGCGCGCCAGCCAAAACAAATGCAGCCAGGCTAATACAGTAGCGGGATAGATCAAGCGGTGCAGCTGCTTCCAACGCCGGCCCAGCCAACGTCGGGCGAGGTCCGTGGAAGTCAGGGCAAGCGGCAACATAGCTAGCCATGCCGAAAACCCGACGAATATATAAGGCCGCTCTTTCAGCTCCTCAGCCAGTAGCGCCCCACTCCAGCCCACATACACCTGAGCAAAGAGCAGGAGATGCAGACTGACATAGAGATACAGCGACAAGCCCAATATACGCCGGTAGCGGAACAGTCCTCGCCAACCCCGTTGGGCAAGCGGTGCGGCAAGCAACACAATCGCAAGCCCTCGCAAGCCCCACTCGCCCGTGCCCTGCATCAGCCGTTTGGCCGGGTCTGGACCCAAGTCGCCTGACGCCAATTGAAAAGCGAGTTGTGCAAGAGGCAGCAAACAGATCGCGGTCACCACGAAAATCATGCACCACGGCGGCACTGTCACTCTGGTTAACACGGATAGGCTCGATCAATCACCGCCAGCCGATATGCTCGGCGGCTCAGTAAAACTTCCGCAGATCCATACCATGATACAGGCCTGCCACCTGCTCCTCGTAGCCATTGAATGGCAGCGTGGGCACCCGGTTGGGCTTGAAAATAGAGGAAGGCAACTTGCGCTCAAATCGCTGGGACCACCGCGGGTGGTCCACCTCAGGGTTCACATTGGCGTAGAACCCGTACTCGCTGGGCTGCAGCATTTGCCAGCTGGTCTGCGGTTGCTCTGCGGTGACATTGATTTCGACGATCGACTTGATGCTTTTGAAACCGTACTTCCACGGGACCACCAGCCGCAGCGGGGCCCCGTTTTGATTAGGCAACGTTTTGCCATAAAGGCCCACCGCTACCAGCGTCAACGGGTGCATGGCCTCGTCCATACGCAGACCTTCTCGATAGGGCCAATCAATGATGCTGGTGAACGAGCGCGTGCCGCGCATCTCACCTCGCCGATAAAGGGTCTTGAACTCAACAAACTTGCCTTCGGATTTTGGCTCAAACCGTCTCAAGAGCTCCGCCAGAGGGACCCCTACCCAAGGCACCACCATCGACCATGCCTCTACGCAGCGAAAACGATAGATCCGCTCCTCCAGATCAAACCCGGAGAGCACATCCTCTAAATGTAGCGACCCTGGCTGATCAACCAGACCACCGACCTTGACCGTCCATGGGTCGGTGGTCATCGCATGAGCGTGACGGGCGGGGTCAGACTTGTCGGTACCGAACTCGTAAAAGTTGTTGTAGGTGGTCACCGCCTCGTAAGGCGTCTGCTCATCGACCAGCGATCGATCAGAATCCGCTCTGAAGCTCAGGGCGCTTTGCGCGCTGGCTTCGCTTAGGGCAGTGGATGGCGTCGCTAGCGCCCCCGCGATTGTGCCGGCAGAGGCTTTGATCAGGCCCCGACGGTTGAGAAAGATGTGCTCGGGCGTGATGTCCGAAGACGCGATGCTATGGTCAGTGTAAGTCCGTTTTTTCATGGTGGGAGGCGCCCTCCTGGCTATCCTTATCCGATTGGCGGAGATACTGCACAGGTCCCGATAAGGCATAGACCACTGCCATACTCCAAATCGCGAGCGGCGGATCAAGAGCAATCAACCCCAGCACCGCTACAATAGACAGCATTCTGACGAAAGGTACGCGGCGATCAAAGTTGATGCTCTTGAAGCTGGAATAGGGAAAGCGCGAGATCATCAGGAAACCGAGCGCAGTCAAGAGCAGCGCGTGCACCCAATCCAAGGCCGTCCCAGTCCAACCGTGAGTCGGACCCATCCATACCAAACAAGCTGCCGTAGCGGCCGCGGGCGGACTAGCAAGGCCAGTAAAGTGCGTGGTGTCATCGTTTTCTCGATGCGCATTAAAGCGCGCCAACCTTAGAGCCACGCAAGCGGTGTAGATGAAGGCCGCGACCCAGCCAACCTTGCCTAAATCGCTCAGTGCCCAATTAAACGTCAGTAAGGCCGGCGCGACACCAAAACTCACCATGTCGGCGAGGCTGTCGTACTGCGCGCCAAACGCGCTATTTGTCCCGGTCAGGCGGGCAACACGACCATCGAGGCCATCGAAGACCATGGCCACGAGGATGGCCACCGCACCAGCGTAAAAATCACCCTGCATGCCCGCAATGATTGAGTAAAAACCGCAAAACAGGGCTCCGGAGGTAAACAAATTCGGTAGCAGAAAGATGCCCTTGGCTTGAGCGGCAGAGTCTGACTGAGACTCCTCATAATCACCGACCAAACCCGCCAACGGGGCCTCTATTTGCCCCGCTGCACGCTCCAGCTCGTCTGTATCCGATGTCTGATCTGTTGACGACATGCCCACTGCTCTCCTTCACCTTTCCGGCGCCTCGTAATTAATTGTACCAGCGGCGTTTACCCCGGGCACGATGTCCGACACAATACGCCCCCTTTTTTCGGGCCCCAATTGAGGACACGCCAGTGAGTAATTATTTCAACTCTCTCCCGCTTCGCACCCAGCTTCAGGAGCTGGGCAAGTGCCGGTTTATGGACCCGGCTGAATTTGATGCGGGCGTGGAGCCACTGGCGGGTAAGAAACTCGTGATTATTGGCTGCGGCGCGCAAGGCTTTAACCAGGGCCTGAACCTGCGGGACAGCGGGCTGAACGTTGCCTACGCGCTGAGAAAAGAAGCGATTCAGGAAAAGCGCCCCTCATGGGTTAAAGCCAACGAAGCGGGTTTTCAGGTTGGCACTTATGAGGAAATGGTTCCTGACGCCGACATGGTGCTGAACCTGACACCAGACAAGCAGCACACCAACGTGGTTGAGTCAGTGATGCCTTTGATGAAGCAAGGCGCGTGCCTGTCTTACTCCCACGGCTTCAACATTGTAGAAGAAGGCATGAAGATCCGCGAAGATCTAACTGTGATCATGGTTGCGCCCAAGTGCCCGGGCACCGAGGTGCGAGAGGAATACCTTCGTGGCTTCGGCGTGCCGACCCTAATTGCCGTGCACCTCGAGAATGATCCGCAAGGTCAGGGCCTCGAACTCGCCAAAGCCTATGCAGCGGGCACCGGCGGGCACCGTGCCGGCGTGCTGGAGTCTTCATTCATTGCAGAAGTGAAGTCCGACCTGATGGGCGAGCAAACCATACTGTGCGGCATGCTGCAGACGGGCTCACTGCTGTGTTACGACCGCATGGTGCAGCTGGGCGTTGATCCCGCCTATGCCGCCAAATTGGTGCAATACGGATGGGAGACGGTCACAGAGGGCCTGAAGCAAGGCGGCATCACCAACATGATGGATCGCCTGTCTAACCCCGCCAAGATCCGCGCTTTCGATTTAGCCGAAGAAATGAAGGGCATCCTGCGACCGCTCTTTGAAAAACACCAGGACGACATCATGTCGGGCCACTTCTCGAGCACCATGATGGCCGACTGGGCAGCGAATGATACAAACCTCCTTAAATGGCGCGCTGAAACCAACGGTACGCCGTTTGAACTGCAAGACATTACGGGTGACGCCATCGACGAGCAGACCTACTACGATCAGGGCATCCTGATGGTGGCGATGGTCAAAGCAGGAGTGGAATTGGCCTACGAGACCATGGTGTCTGCAGGCATTATTGAAGAATCAGCCTATTACGAATCGCTGCACGAGACGCCTCTGATCGCCAATACCATTGCGCGCAAGAAGCTGTACGAGATGAATGTGGTGATCTCGGACACCGCCGAATACGGGTGCTACCTGTTTGATCAAGCGGCACGACCCCTTTTGAAGGCCTTTGTCGCAGGTCTGGATGCAGACGTGATTGGCAAGGGCATACCCGATGGCAACGCCGTGGATAACCGTCGTTTGATCGACGTCAACGCCGAGATCCGCTCACACTCTGTTGAGGTCGTGGGCGCCAGACTGCGTGGCTACATGACCGGAATGAAGGCCATTTCCTCTGCCGACTGACGCCAAGTGAGCGACTTTAGCGCCGGTAACGTAGGTCAACGCATAACAATGCCATTGATAGGGACCGAGTCGGCCGTTAGACTTGCGCCCCACCGAATTTTGAACCGTACTCACCAGGAACTCCTATGAGCTTTAATCTGATGTTGCCGCCCATTCTTGGGGTGGTCGGACTCGTAATTGCGTTCGTGATTTACACCGTGATGTCTCGCGCCCCTGATGGCGAAGCAAAAGAACGCGGTATTGCCGAGCAGATCCATATCGGCGCAATGGTCTTCATGCACCGTGAATACAAGCTGCTGCTGGTGTTTGCCGCAGTCTTGATTGTGGGCATTCTGGTTTCCCCACTCGGCACGAACACTGCCATTGCTTTTGTGGCAGGCGCGGTCTCTTCGGCCACGGCGGGTTATCTCGGCATGTACGCAGCGACCAAAGCCAACGTCCGGACTGCGGTTGCGGCCAATACCGAGGGCGCGGCCGCGGCGCTGAATATCGCCTTCTATGGTGGCTCTATCATGGGGCTCTGCGTGGCGTCATTGGGACTACTAGGCCTCGGCGGTCTCTACTACTACTTTGGTGGTGATCCCCACACAGTGCATGCGATCCATGGCTTTGGCATGGGCGGCTCAGTGGTAGCGCTGTTCTCACGAGTCGGCGGCGGCATTTACACCAAATCAGCCGACGTCGGTGCTGACCTGGTCGGTAAAGTCGAAGCAGGCATCCCTGAAGATGACCCCCGTAACCCGGGCGTCATTGCGGATAATGTTGGCGACAACGTCGGTGATATCGCCGGCATGGGTTCCGATATTTTTGAGTCCTACTGCGGCTCCATGATCGCCTGTATTGCGATTGCCTCAACCATGGCGCTGACCGCTGCTGAGCAGAGCGCCATGATGGCGTTCCCCTTGGCCCTCGCCAGCATTGGCTTACTGGCCTCAGTTGCCGGCATCCTGATTGTGCGCGCGCGCTCCTCCGCTGCACCTGAGGCGGCACTTCGCAGTGGCACCCTGGGGGCACCTGTTATCTTCATTGCTATGGCGTGGTTCCTGTCAGAGAGCATGGGCATCGATAAGAATACCTGGTGGGCCGTTGTATCGGGTGCGGTGGGCGGTATCGCCATTGGCCTCATCACCGAGTACTACACGGGTGGCAAGCCTGTTCGCACCATCGCCAAGTCTGGTGAGACCGGTCCCGCGACCGTCATGATCACCGGCCTTGCGGTGGGCATGCAGTCAGTCGTAGCACCCGTGCTGTTCCTGGCCGCGATTATTTTTGTCTCAACCAACCTGGCGGGGCTTTACGGTGTGGGCATTGCGGCAGTAGGCATGCTGGCCACAGTCGGTATCACCATGGCAATCGACGCCTACGGCCCGGTAGCTGATAACGCGGGCGGTATCGCAGAGATGGCTGGCATGGGTCCCGAAACGCGCGAGATTACCGATGGCCTCGATGAGGTGGGCAACACCACCGCGGCGATTGGTAAGGGCTTTGCTATTGGCGCGGCCGCGCTGGCGGCACTCGCAATCATCGCTGCTTTTGTTGAAACCGTCACAGTCAACAACCCGGACTTTAATCTGCAGCTCTCTGATCCCGAGGTGCTGATTGGCATCTTCATCGGCGGCACCATTCCGTTCCTGATTGCCTCGATCACGATGACCGCCGTGGGCGAAGCCGCTTTCGACATGATCAACGAGATCCGGCGGCAGTTCCGTGAGATTCCTGGCCTGTTGGAAGGCAACGCTGAGCCAGATACTGCACGGTGTGTAGATATTGCGACAACGGCTGCACTCAAGCGGATGGTGGTTCCCGGCGCAATTGCTGTGCTGGCGCCGGTTGTCGTGGGCTTTGGGCTCGGCGCGACCTCACTGGGTGGCATGTTAGCGGGCGGCCTGTTGGGCTGCGTGCTAATGGCGCTCATGATGGCCAACGCGGGCGGGGCCTGGGACAACGCCAAGAAGTACATCGAAAAGGGCAACCTCGGTGGCAAGGGTTCAGACACCCACGCCGCGGCCGTCGTTGGGGACACCGTAGGTGACCCCTTCAAGGATACCTCTGGTCCATCGATGAATATCCTGATCAACGTGATGGCGATTGTCAGCCTGGTGATTGCACCGCTACTCTGATCACTATCACGAAATAAAAAAGGGGCTGTCAGGCCCCTTTTTTGTGCTCGGTCTTTCTTAGCTATTCCTAATGCTCTGGGTCACTCTCATATTGAAATACTTTGAGAGGGAACAGTGTTATCTATGGCGCCAGCACTTTCTCCCCGCGCGCCATACCCGCTACGCCAGAGCGCACCACCTCAAGCACTTCGGTTTCGCCGAGCGCCTGCAAGAAGGAGTCTAGCTTTTCCGAGGGTCCCGTAAGCTGCACCACGTAGGTCGTGGGGCCCACATCGATGATCTGCCCACGGAAGATCTCGGCGGTACGCTTGACTTCGTCTCGCTGCGCATCCACCGCGCGGACCTTCACCAGCAGGGTGTCGCGCTCAACGTGCGCACCCTCTGTGAGATCCACCACCTTCACCACATCGACAATCTTGTTCAGGTGCTTGGTGATTTGCTCAATCTTAAGGTCATCACCCGTCGTGGTCACCGTCAGTCTCGACAAAGAGTGATCGTCAGTGGGCGCAACATTCAACGTTTCGATGTTGTAGCCGCGCTGTGAAAATAGCCCCACTACCCGCGACAACGCACCGGACTCATTTTCCAGCAGTACTGAGAGTATCCGCCTCATATCAGGTCCTCTCCGTCTTGCTGAGCCACATATCCTTCATCGCCCCATTGGGCGCGACCATCATCGGATACACGTGCTCGTCAGGGTCGATATGGATATCCATAAAGACCAGCTTGTCTTTCAGGGCAAAGGCCTCCTTCATCGCAGGCAGCAGGTCAGACTGAGATTTGACCTCCATGCCAACGTGCCCGTAAGCCTCCGCAAGCTTGACAAAATCAGGCAGCGACGCAGCGTAGTGACTCTCTGAATAACGGCCCTCGTACTGCATGTCCTGCCACTGCTTGACCATACCGAGGTAGTCATTGCGCAGGTTGATGATCTTCACCGGGCAGCCGTACTGACTGCAGGTAGAGAGCTCTTGGATGTTCATCTGAATACTGCCCTCCCCTGTGACACAAGCGACATCGGCATCTGGCAGGGCAATCTTGATGCCCATGGCCGCAGGGAGGCCGAATCCCATGGTGCCGAGGCCGCCGGAATTAATCCATCGGCGCGGGTAGTCAAACTTGTAGTACTGCGCGGCAAACATCTGGTGCTGCCCGACATCTGATGTCACGTAAGCCTCGCCATTGGTCGCTTCGTACAAGGCACAGATAGCGTCCTGGGGCATGATCGATGCCGACTCGCCATACTGACGTCCGTGCCAAAGGCCGTGCGCCTCGCGCCAACTGTCGATTTGCTGCCACCATTGCTCTAGCGCTTCCGGGTCGGGCAATACCCGCTCGGCACTCTCCATCTGCAACGCAACCTGCTTGTCCAACTCCTCAAGAATGGTATCCACTGGCCCAACAATTGGGATGTCGACAGGCACGATCTTGGCGATCGACGCCGGATCGATATCCACATGAATAATTTTGGCGCCAGGGCAGAACTTGGAGACCGTGTTGGTGACGCGGTCATCAAAACGCGCGCCCACCGCAAGGATGACATCCGAATGGTGCATCGCCATGTTCGCCTCGTAGAAGCCATGCATACCCAGCATGCCGAGGAACTGTCGATCGCTGCCTGGATAAGCACCCAGGCCCATGAGCGTATTGGTCACTGGGGAATTCAACCGGCGTGCCAGCGCGGTCAGTTGCTCGGAGCCCTCGCCCTGGATAACGCCACCCCCCGCATAAATGACTGGCCGCTTGGCACTGAGAAGCATGCGCGCCGCCTTGCGAATCTGACCCGAGTGGCCTTTGGCTGACGGTTGATAAGATCGCATGCTGACCGTTTCGGGGTACTCATACTCGAACTTATGCTCGGGGTGCGTCAGGTCTTTAGGAATATCGACTACCACCGGCCCGGGGCGCCCGGTGGAAGCAATGAAAAAAGCCTTTTTGATAGTCGAAGGAATGTCCTCCGACTTCTGCACCAGAAAGCTATGTTTCACGATGGGGCGGGAGACGCCGATCATGTCGGTCTCCTGAAACGCATCTTCACCGATGAGATGACTTTGGACCTGACCCGAAATCACAACCAACGGTATCGAGTCCATGTAGGCCGTAGCGATACCCGTGATCGCATTAGTCGCGCCGGGACCTGATGTCACCAGCACCACGCCGGGTTTGCCGGTAGCGCGCGCATAGCCATCAGCCGCATGGGTGGCAGCCTGCTCGTGGCGCACCAGAATATGCGGGACTTTCTCGGCCTTAAATAGGGCGTCATAGATGTGGAGCGCTGCTCCACCGGGGTAACCGAAGATGTACTCGACACCTTCATCTTCAAGGGCGCGGACGATCATTTCGCCGCCGGACAGCATTTCCATGGCCACTCTCCATCTCGTTGCATCAGAGGGTGGCGAAACACTGTACGCAAAACGCCACCATCACCTGTCGCACGAGACACTGGCCGGATCGCTCCAGCTTCCCGCCAGATCGCGATCACGAAAGCCGTGTATCGGTGACCTGCGGGGTAACGCAGTGTCGAGCCCGAGTGGCAGAGGCCATGCCTCGCCTGACGGAACCCGCAAACAGCCTGTGAAACTATCCCGTTTCAGAGGTAGGCCAGAGGATGAGGGTACTCACCAATAGCCGTTGCCGCTCGCGTGACGGAGCGAATTGTCTGGGTGCTGACTGCGCAAAGTCAAGGCATGTCGACAAATGACCATAATCAGCGTTGATGGCTCATGACCTGCGCGCTAGGGTTATGACTCCAAGCGAGGGCCATTCTATGGACAGAAAGCCAACGTTTTTCAATATCGTAACGTCTTCAATACTGTCGCTAATTTTGCAGGTACAGCCCGCAGGTGCGAGCCCCACCTATCGTTGGATCGACGACAATGGCAACCCCGTACTGAGCGATCGGCCGCCCCCGACTGGCACGCCCTACACGGAGATCGAAATTAAAACTGGGCTAAAGCGGTATCGCAAGTCCACCACTGCAGCACCCGAGCCACCGTCAGTCACAACCGAGCTGACAACGCAGCAGAGCACTGCCCTCGCAGCGGCGGATGTCGATGAGTCAGTATTGCCCTCTGCATCCCAGAGCGAGTGCGCAGCGCTTTACGCTGATATCGAAAGACTGACGAATTACCCGCGAATCATTGTGCGTGATGAAGTCGGCGAGGAACATTTACTCAGCCCGGAAGAACGTGCAACCCGCCTCGAGGAAGCGCTGGCATTTGCGGAAACATTTTGTCGCCGCTGAAGGGTTGATTCAAAATCGACCTCTCACTCCTCAGCTTTAATCGGCGCTGGGGTTGGGGCTATGCTTCGTGCAGCAAATACCCAGCTTGTCAACGCTGACTCCCGAAGCGACAACAGCGCGAAAGAGAGCAACAACAACTGGATCACGACCAGCGTGATCACGAAAAATCCTGTTTCCCTGGAGGCGCTATGCCAACTTGAGCATCTTGTCATGACCCCGCCTTGTTTCGTGCCAGCAATGCCCTCTTAAACGACGGGGTGATCAGTGTTTTTCGTAGCTGAATCAGTTCTTCAAGCGCAGCCGTTGTCCCACTAGCCGCACCGACGGCCACTGTGACGACCGGCGTGCGGGCTCCTTCAGCCAGGACTGGGACATCAGCAAGCTGGGCATAGCCCAGTTCCCACGTCACGACGCCCTGAATCAACGCCTCGGGCGTGCTCCACTGATCCCCTTTCCCAGGGAATGCTTGTCTCATTACCAAGTCGCTGCTCCTGTCGCGAGTCTCCACCCGGGGTCGGTGGTAAATCAATATTTGACTGAGGCTCCCCCAGCCAAACTGCTCAAGACACTCGCGATCAGCTACGCCGCCGCCCCATTCCCCAACAACCCAGCCGGAATGAGAGGGCAATGCTTCCTGTTGTTTTGTGCACACGGCTGGCAGCAGGGCTTGCTGTGGGCACACATCACCACAAGTCTCGACCCGCTCGATGTACAGGGCCTGACTGCTGTCATTGGGGTCAACACAGTCGAGCGCTGCGAGATCAACGATCCAGATGCCCCCCCAAGTTGTGCTGACATCTCGCACTGAAGGTGGAGTGCACGGATCCGCACTGGTTGCCCCAAGCTGTAGCGATGCCCCTGCCGGCTGGGGCCACTGCGACGGTAATCCTGCGGTCGCCACCATCCGCTCTAGGAACGTAAATAACTGTCCTGCTCGCGTCACCTGGTCACTGCGACGCTCCATGACCTGAGTCGTGGCTATCAGCTCCGCGGCAACCATGACCATGCCGGTCAACAAACTCAGGGCCAGAGCGGAAGCGACCAAGCACTCCACTAGTGACACACCGCCACAACGAGCATATTTTCCGGCGCTCTTAACCATCGGGCAAGTAACCATATGGCGAGTAACCCTGTCGTGAGGGAGACAAGGGCACCGGGAGCGCCCTGAATACGCTTATTCGCTCTCCGTCCGTTTCAGACCAGCTCAAGCGTATCTGGTTTGTACCGAGCACCTCGATGCGAGATGCCGGTAGATTCCGCAGGCCGGCCTCCAAGTAAAGGCAAAATCGTTGCTGATATTCCGTTGCGTCGCCGCAAGGTCCCGTTAGCTCCTGCAACGAGTGACTCGACATCACATAGCGCGCCTCAATTTCACTCAACAGGTTGTCCGCAATAACCAGATGGTACGCTGCGCTGTGTAGCGCAATGATTTCCTGTGTCAGAACAAGCGCACCCGTTAAGCCCGTCAAAGCGAGCGCGGCGGCGATGACGTAATCAATCAGCACGGATTGCTAATCAACCCAGGCTTCAGACACAGCGTCAGTGCGACTGCGGAGGCCAGTGTGATCAAGACTCAGCGCAGGCAGCGTCATCGAATCAAGGGGTAATAGTTCAAGTCGGTACGCAGCACTGCCTTGAGTCAAGACTGTCAACCGGTAGTGAGCAGCGATCTCTGGAGCGAGTGCTTGCAGGAGTGGCAGCTCACTGGCCTCGGCATACCGCTGGTGCCGTTGAAAGAACCTGAGCTGAAGAATCACCAAGCGATCGAGGGTGAGCTGCGCTTCATTGGTTACTGCTTCGGTTTGCACGTGGCGCCATGACGGGACCGCCATTAAGAGCAGCAGGCCCACGATAGTTAATACGAGCATCAACTCAATCAGGGTAAACCCTGTGCGCGCTTCAGAGCTCGGTCTCACGCCTTACGTTGCCCACCTTCACTGCCGGAAGGCCATCGTCTGATAACGGGCATCTTGGGCACAGATCATTGGCCTGAACCGATGATCTGCGACAAGTGCAGAAGACTTACAGCGTCACGCAGCGTCTACTAGGGGGGGGGCTTTCACGAATCGCAACTCACCCCCCGACAGGGTCACCTCAATCGTATCTCCATGAATGAAATCACCCGCCAGCAACGCCTCAGCTAGCGGATTTTCAATCAACCTTTGAATGGCGCGCTTCAGCGGGCGGGCGCCGTAAACAGGGTCAAAGCCCTGATCGGCCAGATGCGCCATCACTTCATCACTCACCGACAGTGTCAGCGAGCGATCTGCCAGCCGGGCGCTCACCGCCTCCAACTGCAACGCCGCAATGTTGGCTATGTGCGACTGCTCGAGCGCGTGAAACACCACCGATTCATCGATTCGGTTGAGGAACTCAGGCCTAAAGTGGGTCGCCACATCCGCCGTCACTTTGGCCTGAATGGTGGCTTTCAGCGCGCCTCTATCCGCAGTGGCATCGTTTTCCTCCAGGGCTTCCCGAATATGCACTGCGCCGAGGTTCGACGTCATCACCACCACCGTGTTGCGGAAATCCACCGTTCTACCCTGACCGTCGGTCAATCGCCCGTCTTCCAAAACCTGAAGCAGAATGTTGAAGACATCGGGGTGGGCCTTTTCGACTTCATCCAGAAGCAGTAATGAGTAGGGTCTGCGACGCACCGCCTCGGTGAGATACCCACCCTCCTCGTAACCCACGTAGCCGGGAGGCGCGCCAATCAGCCGCGCCACAGAGTGCTGCTCCATGAACTCGGACATATCGATACGGATCATCGCCTGTTCGCTGTCGAACAAATAGTCTGCCAGCGCCTTACATAGTTCGGTTTTGCCCACACCGGTTGGGCCCAAGAATAGAAACGAGCCATTGGGCCGCTGTGGATCTGCCAGCCCGGCTCGGGCGCGCCGCACCGCATTGGAGACCGCCACAACGGCTTCATCTTGCCCCACGACACGCTGATGCAGCGTCTCTTCCATGCGCAGTAACTTCTCACGGTCGCCTTCCAACATCTTGGAAATTGGAATACCGGTCCACTTTGACACCACTTCGGCGATCTCTTCTTCTGTCACACGGGAACGCAGCAGAGTAGGCTCAGGCGAGTCCTCCGCAGAAGCCGCCTGCAATCGCCGCTCAAGGTCAGGCAGCAAGCCATGCTGTATTTCCGACATTCTGGTCAGATCACCTGCCCGCCCCGCAACCTCTAAATCCAGCTTGGCTCGCTCGATGTCACTTTTAATCTGTGTCGCGCCCTGCACCGCCGCTTTTTCAGCTAGCCAGACCTCCTCAAGGTCCGCGTACTCGCGCTCGATCCCCGCGATCTGCTCGTCGAGCTGGGCCATCTCTTTTTCCGCCGCCACAGACTCCTCCTTTTTCACCGCCTCGCGCTCAATCTTCAGCTGAATCAGGCGGCGCTCGAGACGGTCCATGGCCTCGGGCTTGGAATCAATTTCCATTCTGATCCGACTGCCAGCCTCATCGATCAAGTCGATGGCTTTGTCAGGCAGCTGCCTATCCGTGATGTAACGCTGGCTAAGTTTTGCCGCAGCGATAATGGCGCTATCGGTAATATCAACACTGTGGTGCACCTCGTAGCGCTCCTTGAGGCCGCGCAGAATGGCGATGGTGTCCTCCTCGCTGGGCTCGTCCACCAGCACTTTCTGGAAGCGTCGCTCCAGCGCAGCATCTTTTTCCACATACTGGCGATATTCGTTCAAGGTGGTGGCACCGACACAGTGCAGCTCACCGCGCGCCAGCGCGGGTTTGAGCATATTGCCCGCATCCATTGATCCCTCGGCCTTGCCCGCCCCGACCATGGTGTGCAACTCGTCCACGAACAGGATGATGCGTCCCTCTTCCTTTGACAGCGCCTTGAGTACGGCCTTGAGCCGCTCCTCAAAATCACCGCGGAACTTGGCACCGGCCAACAGGGCTCCCAGATCCAACGCCAGAATGCGCTTGTCCTTGAGGCCCTCTGGTACCTCCCCATTGACCACGCGCTGGGCCAACCCTTCAACGATGGCGGTCTTGCCCACGCCCGGCTCGCCAATCAGCACGGGATTATTTTTGGTCCGTCGCTGCAACACCTGAATCGTTCGGCGAATCTCGTCATCTCGACCAATCACAGGGTCCAGCTCACCGGCTGCGGCACGCTCGGTTAGATCAACCGTATATTTTTCTAGCGCTTGGCGCGTCTCTTCCGACTCTGCCGACTGCACCGCCTCACCACCACGTGCCGATTCGATAGCCTTTCGAAGCGTTTGAGCGGTCACACCGGCCTCACTTAATAACGACGCCGTCGACTTTGACTCCAGCATTGCCAGCAATATGGCATCGGTCGACAGGTAGGTGTCGCCGGCCTGTTGAGACAACTTGTCTGCCCTATTCAGCAGCCGCTGTGTTTCCTGACTGACGTGAACGTCTTCATTGCCCGAAACCGTCGCCATCGCACCCAGTGCGTTATCCACCGAGGCCTGCAGGGGCTCCACCGTGGCGCCCGCTGCCAACAGCAGGGCACGCGTGCCAGAGCCCGCGGGGTCCATCATGGCTTTCAGTAGGTGAAGTGGTTCGATAAAAGGGTGATCCCGGCCAATCGCGAGGGACTGTGCCTCACCTAAGGCCGCCTGTAACGAATGTGTCAGCTTGTCCATGCGCATAGCTCTCTCCTTGACCCCGCTTTGCGGGTCAGCTTTGTCTGAGAGAAATATGGGGGCCTAAAACCCTTTTTCAAGTGTGGACTTGTGACGCTCGAGGCTCAGCTCAACCAAACCAGCGTCGCCATGCGTCCCGTGGCGGGTCCCTCTCGGCGATGGGAAAAAAAAATCTCTGGCTCGCCATGAGTGCATCGATCCCCGCCGGCGATTGTGGACACTCCCGCCCGGCTGAGCCTAAGGCACGCCAGCGCCATGAGATCTGCCATCCAATGCCCCTGGCGTTTCGAGGGCTGAAAGCATTGGCCGCCCGCCTCGCCACACTGCTGCTCAAATGTTGTTTTCACCTCGGGGCCGACCTCATAGGCCGCTGCACTGATTGCCGGACCTAACCAAGCGGTCATCGATGCAGGCTCTGCTGGCATTGCAGAGAGCAGCGATTCCAATACCCCCGCGGCCAGACCCCGCCAACCCGCATGGGCAATGCCCACGCAAGTCTCATCCCCCGCCACTATTACCACGGGCAAACAGTCCGCCGTCAACACAGCCAGCGGCCGGTTGCGCTCATCGGTCCAGTGCGCATCCGCCTCGGGTACCACGCCCTCTGTAGCTTTCACCGTCCTGACGCCGTGTACTTGATTCAGCCAACAGACAGCATCGCCCGGCAGCACGTCGTCCAGCAGGCGGCGATTCTCTTCGACACTTTCGGCCTGATCGCCAACGTGGTCAGCCAAATTCAAGCTGTCGTATGGGGGTTGGCTAACCCCTCCCTCGCGGGTACTCACGCGGATCTCAACACCGTCGAGCGCTGGGTCGGGTGCCCAGAGTGGAAGCGATGCCATTAAGCCGGATCCTCCTCCGACAGACACTGGATAAGATCCGCCAGATCCGCGGGGATGGGGGCAGAGAAGTGCATCGACTCACAAGATCTTGGGTGGGCAAAGGTCAGCTCGCGGGCATGCAAAGCCTGTCGGGAAAAAGCAGTCAACGTCGACAACAACTGCTCACTCGCGCCAGCGGGGCGTGTCGCGCGCCCACCATAAACGGGATCTCCCACTAGTGGATGCTTACGCGCCGACAGATGCACTCTGATCTGATGCGTGCGACCCGATTCAAGACTGACATCGAGGAGGGTATGGGCCCCAAAATGCTTTGAGATCCGGTAGTGAGTCACGGCGGGCTTACCGTCGGGCACCACCGCCATTTTGGTTCGGGAGGTCGGGTGGCGCCCAATAGGTTCATCGATTGTGCCACCACCTGAGAACGTGCCGCGGCAGACCGCACTGTAGAGACGACTGACCGATCGATCCGCCAACTGCGTCACCAAAGACTTATGTGCCAAAGGTGATCGGGCCGCGAGCATGATCCCCGAGGTGTCTTTATCCAGACGATGCACAATGCCGCCCCGGGGCAGTGCCGCCATTTCTGGTGCATGCGCCAGCAGGCCGTTGACGAGGGTGCCACTGTGATGGCCAGCGGCCGGGTGCACCACAAGCCCCGCGGGCTTGTTCAGTACGATCACATGTTCATCTTCGTGCAGGATATTCAGAGGGAGCTTCTCGGGGACCCACTCCACCCTGTCTTCGGCCTCGGGCGTCAATAACAGCAGGTCGTCTACCGCGACCTTGTCACGGGGTTTAGCGGCACATTGGTTCCGCTGCAGACGCCCCACCTTGATCCATTCGGCCAGCCGGCTGCGCGAAAAATCGGTGAACAGCGCCGCCGCCACCGCATCGAGGCGCTGGCCATGCAGGGCCGGGGGCACCTTTGCAGATAGCGGCTCTTCGGCCGCTAAAACTTCCTCTTCCAAGCGCTGTGACTCCCGCACAGTTGCGTTTACACTACTGGCCCAGAATGTACCACGGTGGACGACTGCTCTTGGCATTCCGCACATTGTTAACTCGCAGCTTACTGCTAAGCATATTGCTTGTTTCCTCGGGTTGCTCCTGGTTTGGTGGCGATGACGACGATCTGATCGCCGACTCCGGAGAGCAGCAGCTATACCGGGAAGCGCAAAGGCACCTGAAGAATGAAAACTTCAGCCTCGCGGTACGTAGCCTGCAGATGCTTGAGAGCCGGTATCCGTTCGGGCGCTATGCCGAGCAAGCGCAATTAGAGCTGGTGTATGCCCACTATGGCGCCTATGAGTTCGAGGCGGCCACCGAAGCCGCCGACCGATTCATTCGGCTTCACCCCCGACATCCAAGCGTCGACTACGCCTTCTACATGAAGGGCCTCGCGGCCTACGACATCGAACCCGGATTTTTCTCACGCTTTATTCCTTCGGACGACACCAAGCGTGATGTCAGCCATATCCAGATTGCCTTTGCCGAGTTCTCTCAGTTACTGGCCCGCTATCCAGACAGCGCTTACGCTCCCGATGCCCGCCAGCGAATGGTGCACATGCGCAACATGCTTGCCCGTCACGAAATTCACGTGGCCAACTATTATTTCCGCCGCGGCGCTTACATGGCGGCTTTAAATCGCGGCAAGTATGTGGTCGAGCATATGCAACAGACGCCCAGCGTGGCCGATGGGCTCGCCATCATGGCCCAAGCCTATTTGCTGTTGGGTCTGAACGATTTGGCCGAGGACTCCATCGATGTCCTGTGCGAAAACTACCCTGACCACCCCAATCTGGCGTCGGGCTGCACTTTCGACAGCGTCTACACGATGGAGGGGCTGCAGCGGTCATGGATCAATCGAGCGACGCTGGGGTTATTTAATCCGCCCGAGCCGCCCCAGTTTAACTACCGTCCCAAATCCTGAAACGCAGCCCTGGGTGCTTTAACTGGAAGAGCGCCAGGCCCAAGTGATGGGATAGCGCCGATCACGACCAAACGCACGCCGCGAGATCCTGACACCCACTGGCGCCTGCCGGCGCTTGTACTCGTTGAGATCTACAAGCCTCACGACACGCTCAACGTCCTCCGGCGAGAACCCTGCGGCCACCATCTCCTGACGCGAGGCGTCCTGCTCCACGTACAGTTCGATGATCTGATCGAGCACTTCATATGGCGGCAGGCTGTCTTCATCTTTCTGGTCAGGGGCCAGCTCCGCCGAGGGTGCGCGGGTAATCACCCGTTCAGGGATGCACTCACCCAGCGTATTGCGATGTCTCGCCAACGCGTAGACCAGCATCTTTGGGCAGTCCTTGAGGACATCGAAGCCACCGGCCATATCTCCGTATAGGGTAGAATAACCCACCGCCAACTCACTCTTGTTACCAGTGGTCAATACCAGCAGATTTTTCTTGTTGGAGATCGACATGAGCAAAACGCCGCGACAACGTGCCTGCAGATTTTCCTCGGTGATATTAGCGGGCAAACCGGCAAACTCATCCGTCAGCGCCGTCATGAAGGCCTCATACAGGGGCTCAATCGACACATTACTGAAGCGCACGCCGAGCGCCTTGGCTTCCTCCGCCGCGTCCTCCACGCTCATGCTGGCGGTATAGCGAAACGGCATCATGACCGCCTCTACCCGCTCGGGACCCAGTGCATCCACGGCGACCGCCAGTGTGACGGCAGAGTCGATGCCTCCGGACAAACCCAATACCACCCCGGGGAAACCATTTTTATCCACATAGTCGCGCATACCCAGCACCAGGGCCTGCCATACCGCGTCGAGATCTTCCCGCTCTGCCACTGTGTCACCCGGGACCAGCCGCGGGTCTGATAACCGATCCACCGTAACGAGAGGAAAGGCCTCAATGAAGGTTTGCGCGCTGACGCTAAGCTCTCCTTGCGCATCGATCGCAAAAGATCCGCCGTCAAACACCAGCTCGTCCTGCCCACCCACCTGATTGACATAGATAATGGGAAGCTCATGCGTCGCGGCACAGGACTTTACCCGCTCTAGGCGCTCCGACGACTTGCCGCGATGAAAGGGGGAGGCATTGATGTTGATCAAAATCTCGGCGCCGGCCACCTTAGCTTGTGCGGCGGGCTCGGGGTGCCAAATGTCCTCGCAAATGGTCAGGCCAACGGAGAGAGCATCGACATCGACAACGCAAGGCTCAGTCCCCGCAGCAAAGTAACGCTTTTCGTCAAAAACCTCATAGTTGGGCAGGCACTGCTTGTCGTAGTGGGCCAGCAGTTTCCCTGCTGATATCACGCCCGCACTGTTGAACAGCGCACCGTCTTGCCCCCGTGGGTATCCCACCACCACGGTTAAATCCGCTGGCAGCTCAGCGCAAAGCTTTGCCAGCGCTGCCTCGGTGCGATCCAGCAGATCGCCGCGTAGCAAAAGATCCTCGGGTGGGTAGCCGGTCAGCGTCAGCTCAGGAAATACCACCATGTGCGCGCCCGCAGCCTTCTGGGCTGCACTCACCTCAAGCACGCGCTGTGTATTACCGTCGATATCGCCAACAAGTGTATTGATCTGCGCCATGCAGAGTTTCATTACGGGATCCTTTCTCACGCATGGTGGGTCGAAACCGGGGGGCGAAGGTTACCGTATTTCTCACCAGTCGGGTGGTGGTGTTGACCCCGCCCGGCAGAGGCTGGGAGCAAAGAATCAGCGTGGAACACCAGGCGGGCAAACACCCCAATCCCGCGCCAGGCGAGGTCGGCCCAGGCGATTGGTAATCACGGACCAGTTATGACCAAGCGCACAGACCGACAACGTTAGATTTCGGCGGCCCACGCCCTGCGGATTCCAGCGCAACGTCCCAGTCACCCAATTTGAGCCAGTGCGGTTAGTAACCGTCACCCCAGCCACCGGGGGCCAGACTCGCAACAGCTGGCTGTCCTCTCCGCTGTGCTTGATCGCGGCAAGGTTCTGACCGAAATGACCAGCACATTTGAGGGCAGGATTCGACGGATCGATAACCGGGCACAGGGTCACCACCGCCCCGTGTAACTGTGCCGTGCTGCGCGCATACTGCATTGCCGCATACAACTGCTGGGCGCCCGCTCGGGCGCGCGCTGCGGCCAGCTGATCGCGGTACGCGGGAACGCCAATGCTCATCAGGATGGCGACAATAGCCAGTGTGATCAGGCATTCCAGCAGTGTGACCCCTCCCAGTCGACTCTCACCACATCTCAAGCCGTTTCCCATGGAGCAACCCTGCGGGCACTAGCCCGATGGTGCAAAGTCACTGAGAAGAAAAGACGTTTCGTACTCGGAATTGTCGCGCTAGCCATGTGCCGGACGTTCATCAGGACACATCAGAGCAGAATGAAGTTGGCAGCAGAGACGGCAGCTCTGGGATCAGTCTTCTACCGCCACGGTAGGAATACGCAGCCCTTTGGGGAGGGAGAAGGTGATGTTTTCTTCTCGACCGTCGAGATCGCGAACGGCCAGACCCCCGTGCTCACGAAGGGTAGCAATCACTTCCTGCACCAGGAGCTCCGGCGCCGAGGCACCCGCCGTTACCCCAATACGCTGCTTGCCCGAGAGCCATTGGGACTCAATCATGCTGGCGTCGTCGATCAGATAGGCACTGGCGCCGCAGCGCTCCGCCAATTCACGCAGCCGGTTAGAGTTTGAGCTATTGGTAGAGCCCACCACCAGCACCAAATCGACCTCATCGGCGAGAGATTTGACGGCATCCTGGCGATTCTGCGTCGCGTAGCAGATGTCATCCTTGCGGGGGCCCTGAATCTCGGGGAATTTGGCGCGCAACGCGTCGATCACCTTGGCGGTGTCATCGACTGATAATGTTGTCTGCGTGACAAACGCTAGGGAAGTCGGGTCACAGACATCCAGTGCGGCCACCTGCTCTTCATCCTCTACCAGATAAATGGCGCCACCCTGCGAGGTGTCGTAACGACCCATGGTGCCCTCTACCTCGGGGTGGCCTGCATGGCCTATCAACACGCATTCCCTGCCGGCTGCACTGAATGCGGCCACTTCCACGTGGACCTTGGTCACTAGTGGGCAGGTCGCATCAAAAACCTGAAGGCCCCGGCCCTCGGCTTCTTCCTCCACCGCCCGCGACACTCCATGGGCACTGAAGATCACGATGGCGTCATCAGGCACTTCCGCCAGCTCGTCTACGAAGATCGCACCGCGGGTGCGCAGGTCGTCGACCACATGACGGTTGTGTACCACTTCATGACGCACATAAACCGGGCCGCCAAAAACTTCGAGGGCGCGGTTCACAATGTCGATCGCGCGGTCCACACCGGCACAGAAGCCTCTGGGGTTGGCGAGTACGATATCCATTAGTGGAGCTCCGCCGGTTCCACGTGCGCAATCCGCACCTTAAAGTGAATAGTACGCCCTGACAGAGGGTGATTGAAATCCACCGTGACCGTGTCTTCACCCACCTCCGCAATCATGCCCGGCACTTCGCCACCCGCTGCATCGGCAAAGGTGAATACCATCCCGGGCTCCAATGGCGCTTCAGCGTCAAAATCCGCGCGAGGTACTGACTGAATATTATCGTCCTGGGGTTTACCAAACCCCTCACCCGGCGGGATCCGAAACTCGGCTTCATCACCGGGGCGCATACCCAGCAGACGTCTCTCGAAACCGGGCAACAGTGATCCGTCTCCCATCACAAAGCTGACAGGATCACCGCCAAAGTTAGAATCGACTTCCTCACCGGTCTCCAACGCGAGGGAGAAATTGAGGGTCACACGGGTGTTGGTTTCAATCTCAAGATTCATGGCGTCAGGATACGGGGGCTTCTTTAGGAGGGGAAGTACGGCAGCAAAATGCGTCGATGAGCCACCAGGCGGCACCAAGGGTGATTGCTGAGTCTGCAAGATTAAACGCCGGCCAGTACCGCTCCTCATAATGCAGAGAAATAAAATCCACCACATGCCCAAGGAGCACACGGTCAATAAGGTTGCCCATGCCGCCACCCAGAATCAGCCCGAGGGGCAAGACCAAACCGCGATCGGCAGGGTTTAGCCTGAAGAGCCAAACGACAATAAAAACACTGACGGCGACCGCAATTCCGGTCAAAAACCAACGCTGCCACCCCCCGGCGTCAGCCAAAAAACTGAAGGCAGCGCCGGTGTTGTAGGTCAACATCCAGTCAAACCAGCTGGTCACCATCACAGGAACGCGGTAATCGAGTTCGATGGTAGCGATGTGTTTGGACCATTGATCAAGGGCGATGACAATCACTGCCACCACAAGACCCAGCCAAGGACGACGTCCAATCGCTGTCAACCAGCCGCCGTCAGGCAAAGTGGCGCACCTCACCAGGCCCCTCAATATTCGTGACGCAACGCCCGCACAAGGTAGGGTGAGCAGCGTGTTCCCCCACATCAGGTCGACGATGCCAACAGCGCTCGCACTTCTCGCTGGTTGAGGGCACTGCAACAACGCGCAGCGCCATATCCTCTGCCTCATAAGCCTCGGAGGGCGCCTCGCTCAAGCTGGCCACGGTGGCCTCAGACGTAATCAGCACAAAGCGCAACTCCTCTCCCAGACTGCGCAACCGCTCCGCCAATTCTGGGCCGGCATATAGCGCCACGTCAGCATCGAGTGAGCCGCGGAGCATGCCCTGCTCTCGGGCGAGCTCGAGCGCTTTGTTAACCTGTTGCCGCACGACCACCATCTCCGACCAAAAAGCCGCATCCAGATTGTCGTCTGCGCTCGTATCGGGCAGCGCCTCATACCACTCAGCGAGAAAGACTGAGGCCGATCTGGGCCCGGGCAGATTTTCCCATAGCTCTTCAGCCGTGAAGCTGAGAATCGGGGCTATCCACCGACACAGCGCCTCGGCGAGATGGAAGAGACTGGTCTGCGCCGAGCGACGCGGTAACGAATCGGTGCCCGTGGTGTACTGCCGATCTTTGATGATATCGAGGTAGAAGCCGCCCAATTCACCGCTGCAGAAGTTATGTATCCGGTGATACACGAGGTGAAACTGATAGTCGTCGTACGCCGTCCGCACATCGGTCTGCAATGCCTGGGCTTGACCTAGAATCCAGCGATCCAGCGGCAATAACTGATCGACCGGCAGGCAGTCGGTGACCGGGTCAAAACCGGCCAGATTGGCTAGCAAAAAGCGAGCCGTGTTGCGAATACGTCGGTAGGCATCGGCGGTGCGCTTAAAGATTTCGTCGGAGGCCGAAATTTCATTGCGGTAATCAGCCGCCGATACATACAGTCTCAGTACGTCAGCGCCGAGATCCTGCATGGCCTTGCCCGCCGGGATGATGTTGCCGAGCGATTTCGACATTTTGCGGCCATCGCCATCGACCGTAAAACCGTGGGTCAGCACCTGGCGATAAGGCGCCGTGTTGTGGGTGCCGATACCGGTGAGCAGCGACGACTGAAACCACCCGCGGTGCTGATCAGAACCCTCCAAATACAGATCAGCGGGCCAACTGAGACCTTCCCGCTGCCGCAATACGCACTCGTGCGTGACCCCGGAATCGAACCAGACATCCAGCGTGTCGGTGACCTTTT
>JADHQF010000013.1 GCA_016778085.1 Luminiphilus sp.
GGATTTGGTGCGCCCAGGGTTTTTCGCGTGAGTAACGCGACTTACTGCCTTGATCAGGAGTTGGCGGAGCAGGTGCTAGTGCGGCCGGTGGGAGCGTCCCCTGATGCCTAGTGTTTTGCTGGTGGGAACACCCAACTCGGGAAAGACTGCGCTGTTCAACAGGCTTACTGGGTTAAATCAGCGGGTCGCAAATTACCCCGGTATCACGGTGGATCTCTCGGTCGGGCGTCTGGCGAAGCTGCCCGAACTCGACTTGGTGGATTTTCCCGGCACCTACTCCCTGAGACCGATCTCGGAGGAGGAGCGCGTCGCCGTTAGGCATTTCGACACGTCGCTCGCTGATCCAGACATGGAGCACGTGCTGTGTGTCGTTGATGCCACGCGGTTGGAGAAAAGTCTTTTCTTCTGTCTACAGGTGGTCGACGCCTGCCAACGGCAGGGGCGCCCCGTTACGGTGGTCGCCAATATGGGCGATATTCTTAAGCGCCACGGATTGAGCATCGATGCGGAGGGGTTGTCACAGGCCATTGGTGCGCCTGTGATGGTGGTGTCAGCACGCACCGGGGAGGGGCTCGACGCGATTATCTCGGGCCTTCAGTCCCCATCACCCACGACCGTGCCGTCGAGAACTGCGAACGACAATCCGATTCTGGTGAGCGAGGGACCGTCTGCTGACGAAGCCCTCTACGCGGAGGCGCATCGCTTGGCGGGCGAGTACGGGGCGCCAGCGGACGCGCTGCTGCAAGCCCAATCTCGACTGGATCGATTTTTCCTCGGCTCGCTGTCCGGCGGCCTGACCTTTTCCCTGATCATGCTGATTCTTTTTCAATCCATCTTCACCTGGTCAGCGCCGGCTATGGACGCGGTGGAGGCCGGCGTCATTGGCATGGGTGGCTGGATCTTGCCGCTGATCGGTGACGGTATTTTCGCTGATTTTGTAGCGGATGCGGTTTTCAGCGGGATCGGTGCGTTTCTGGTGTTTGTCCCACAGATTTTTGTACTGACTTTTGTCATTGGACTGCTTGAAGATTCCGGGTACCTCGCCCGGGCTGCCCTGATCTGCCACAAGCCGCTGCGGTTTTTTGGTCTCAGCGGTAAGAGCTTCATTCCGATGCTGTCGGGGGTAGCCTGTGCGATTCCCGCTATTTATGCCGCGCGCTCGATCGAATCCCCACGAGCCAGATTTCTGACCTACCTAGCCATTCCGCTGATGCCCTGCTCCGCGAGATTGCCCGTGTACACCCTGCTGATTGCTATTTTTATCCCGCGGGAGACTGCATTGGGAGGGCTGATCGGCTGGCAGGGCATGACGCTGTTCGCCATCTACGTTTTCGGCATGGTCGCCGGTCTCGTCATCGCAGGCTTGGTCAACCGGTTGTCACCCTCTGAAGGTCAGATGCCTTTCATGATGGAATTACCGGCCTACCGCATCCCGGCACTGGTGCCTATTGCCAGAAAATCCTTACAGCGGGCCAAGCACTTTGTCACCAAGGCCGGTGCCGTCATTCTCGGCGTGACCGTAGTGATCTGGATTTTGGGTTACTTCCCGAATCAGGGTGTCGATTTGGGCGAGTCTTGGTTGGGCATGATGGGGCAGTGGATCGAACCTGTCTTTCAGCCACTGGGTCTGGACTGGCGCTATGGGGTGGCGATTGTCAGCGCCTTTCTCGCGCGAGAGGTATTCGTCGGAACGCTGGGCACCATCATGGGGATTGAAGGGGCTGAGGACAATATCGTGCCCTTGGTAGAGCAGGTGCAGGCCAGCGCACTGCCGCTGGGGTCGGGGCTGGCGTTACTGGTGTTTTTTGCCATTGCGCTGCAGTGTGTCTCCACCGTGGCCATTCTGGCCAGAGAGGCAAACTCGTGGAAATTAGCGCTGCGGATGGTAATCGCCTATCTGTGTTTGGCCTGGGCCGCCGCCTGGATCACGTTTCAGGTGACCGGCTTGCTGGTGTAGGCCTCGCGCGAGCGATAGCAGATAGATTATGGGCACTCGCGACGGGTACTTTTCCCTGGGCCTCGGATTCAGTCATCACGCTCGCGCTGGAAAAGTCGCAACTCGGTGAGCATGAGACGCGCGGCCAACCGTAGCGTCAGGTCATGGTGCTCTTTTCGCAGTTGATCGATCCCCGCTCCGATATCTTCCTGAAGGCGCGCGGCCTCCTGTTCTGTCATCTGACCCGGCAGGCGTACCTCAAAGTGACAATCTGACTCCTTCTGGAGCTCTGCATAGGCATCGGTTAGGGACGTAATGGCGAAGTCGATCAGGGCCTGATCAGCGCCTTTGCTTCTGAGTAACTGAGAGAGCTGTTCCTGCAAAAAGCAGAAGGCCTGCTTTTCGCGCGTGGGGAATTCTAGAATGTCGGCCATGGTTCAAGGGGTCATCGGCTGCGATGCAGATTGGACTTCCGAGGGTCAGCCTGGGGGTTGGGTCTTAACAATGTCGCAATGTTTCCCACCCGTTGCACCAGATAGGCATCACTTTGAGTACAGAGCTCTCCAATCACGGACTCGCGTTGCTCGCGATCACCGACCGCAACCTTGACCTTGATCAACTCATGGTCATTGAGCGCGCGATCCAGTTCTTCTAAAACCGACGGCGCTAGCCCTTTCCCTGCGACGGTGACAACCGGCTTGAGAGAATGGGCCTGTGCGCGGAGTTGGCGTAACTCCTTACTGGTGGGACGGGTCATGGAGGGCCCTATGAATTATCACGGTACACTCGGGGTAGTGTAACGCTATGTTGCTCGCGAAGGTGGCACGGGACAGGGGAAGATGGGTAAGAAAAAATCATCAAGCCGGGCCTGGTTGAAGGAGCATCATGACGATGTCTACGTGCAGCGTGCTCAAAAAGAGGGCTATCGTTCCCGGGCCGTCTACAAGCTCATGGAGATCAACGAGAAAGACCGGATTATTCGCTCTGGTATGTCGGTGCTGGATCTCGGGAGCGCGCCGGGTGGTTGGTCTCAGGTAGCGGGCGAGTGGGTCGGCGCTCACGGCCGCATGGTGGCGAGCGATATCCTGCCGATGGACACGCTGCCCGATGTGCGTTTCGTTCAGGGTGACTTCACGGAGCAGGAGACCTATAACCGCATCATGGCGGCGCTGAATAACCAGCCTTTGGATGTCGTGCTGTCCGATATGGCCCCCAATATGAGCGGTTTGACCGAAGTGGATCAGCCACGCGCCATGTATTTGGTGGAGTTGGCGACAGAGCTGGCGACCACCTCATTGGCACCGGGCGGCGCTTTTATCGCCAAAGTGTTTCAAGGCGAGGGTTTTGAGGCCTGGTTCCGCGAGATCCGCGGACGCTTTACCCGCGTAGTCTCTCGTAAGCCAGCGGCCTCGCGGCCGCGATCACGCGAGGTGTATGTGGTGGCCTCAGGGTTCAATGGCGAGGAATGAACGTGTTTTGGCGACCCATAGCGCCTTGGTCTGGGCCCAATAACCTTAGCGCTAGGGCTTGAAAAGGCGGAAATACCCCCCAATTTAAGGGGAAGTGCCGGAGAAACAGCGGATTTAAGAGTTTTCGGCCAAAGCGTTATACTGTGCGGCCGCGCGATGATCGCGTGGCCCGGAACCGAGAGGACTCGTTGTGAACAATATGGCTAAAAATCTGTTGCTGTGGCTATTGATCGCCGCGGTGCTGCTCTCGGTTTTCAATAATTTCAATCTGCGCAGCAGCACTGAGCAGGTGGGCTACTCAGAATTTATCAGCGAAGTGCAGACAGATCGGCTCTCCAAGGTGCTTGTGGATGGCTTGACCATTACCGCTCAGCGCAAAGATGGCAGCAGTTTCGAAACCATTCGCCCGATGGTCGAAGACCCCAAGCTAATGGACGATCTGTTGGCGCACAACGTGACGGTTGAGGGCAAGCAGCCCGAGCAGCAGTCTGTCTGGACGCAATTGTTGATTGCGAGCTTCCCGATCTTGCTCATTATTGCGGTGTTCATGTTCTTCATGCGACAAATGCAAGGTGGGGCAGGCGGTCGTGGCGGCCCGATGAGTTTTGGCAAGAGCAAAGCCAAGCTACTGGGTGAAGACCAGATCACCACGACTTTTGCCGACGTCGCGGGGGTTGAGGAAGCAAAAGAGGACGTGCAGGAGCTGGTTGAATTCCTCCGCGATCCCGGTCGTTTCCAGAAGTTGGGCGGTCGTATCCCGCGGGGTGTGCTCATGGTGGGCCAGCCCGGAACCGGTAAGACCTTGCTCGCCAAGGCGATCGCTGGCGAGGCCAAGGTGCCGTTTTTCTCTATCTCGGGCTCTGACTTTGTCGAGATGTTCGTGGGCGTAGGCGCGTCCAGGGTTCGCGACATGTTCGAGCAGGCCAAAAAGCAATCGCCCTGCATCATCTTTATCGACGAGATCGATGCGGTGGGCCGCCATCGCGGTGCGGGCTTGGGCGGCGGTCACGATGAGCGTGAGCAGACCCTTAACCAGCTCCTTGTGGAGATGGACGGTTTTGAAGTCAATGACGGCGTGATTGTGATTGCGGCGACCAACCGACCCGATGTACTGGACCCCGCTCTACTGCGACCAGGCCGATTTGACCGTCAGGTGGTGGTGGGCCTTCCCGACATCCGTGGGCGGGACCAGATTCTCAAAGTGCACATGCGCAAGGTGCCACTGTCTGAAGACGTCGATTCCTCGAAAATCGCACGCGGGACGCCAGGATTCTCCGGTGCGGATCTGGCTAACTTGGTCAATGAGGCCGCACTCTTCGCCGCGCGTGGCGGCCTGCGTTTGGTGGGCATGAATCAGTTTGAGTTGGCCAAAGACAAGATCATGATGGGTGCTGAGCGCCGGTCGATGGTGATGTCCGAGGCCGAAAAGCGCAACACGGCCTACCATGAGGCTGGGCATGCCATTGTTGGCCGCCTGATGCCCGAGCATGATCCGGTTTACAAAGTATCGATTATTCCTCGTGGTCGCGCGCTGGGCGTGACCATGTTCCTCCCTGAGGAAGACCGCTACAGCCATAGCCGTCGCCACATCATCTCGCAGATCACCAGCCTCTTCGGCGGCCGCGTCGCCGAAGAAATGACGCTGGGGAAGGACGGCATCACCACAGGTGCATCCAATGACATTCAACGTGCGACCGAGGTTGCGCGGAATATGGTGACCAAGTGGGGCCTCTCGGAAAGCATGGGGCCGCTGCTATATGACGAGGGCGGTGAAGAAGTCTTTCTGGGGCGCAGTGCAGGACAACCCTCCAAGGCGATGTCGGATGAGACCGCGCTTGCGATCGATAAAGAGGTACGCAGCATCATTGACGAATGCTACGACAAGGCCCATCAGTTGCTCGAGGACAACCGCGACAAGCTCGACGTGATGGCTGATGCGTTGATGCAGTACGAGACGATTGACGCTGAGCAGATTAACGACATCATGGAAGGGAAATCCCCCCGTCCACCGTCTGGCTGGTCAGGTGACGACAAAGGTACGCCTCCTGACGAAGGAGAGGCCGAGTCGGCCGGCAATCCGATTGGCGGCGCCGCGACCGAGCACTGATCCCGTCGGCATGGGGCACTGCTGAGCAGCAGTTTTCCTAAGATGGTCAACGCCATCACTTGTGGTGCGCGAACGCTGGACTTTAGCCGTCCGCGCATTATGGGTGTTCTTAACGTTACCCCAGACTCCTTTTCCGATGGCGGACAGCTTTACCGCGATGGGCGCGTCGATACCGATGTGCTTTTGGCTCGCGCCGAGCAAATGCTGGCCGAGGGTGCTGATATTCTCGATGTCGGCGGTGAGTCGACCCGTCCGGGCGCCGCTGCCGTCAGCGAGGCAGAGGAGTTGGACCGGGTTGTTACCGCGGTGGAGGCGCTTGCCCAGCACTGCGACACAATTATCTCGGTGGATACCAGCACGCCCAGCGTGATGACGGAGTCTGCACGGTGCGGTGCGGGGCTTCTCAATGATGTGCGCGGTTTCCGCCGCCCGCAGGCGCTGCAGGCAGCGGCGGATAGCGGCCTGGCGCTCTGTGTCATGCATATGCAGGGGGAGCCGGGCACGATGCAGACGGCACCTGCCTACAGCGATGTAGTGCAGGACATCTCTGAGTTCTTAAGCCTGCGTCTGGCTGATATGGACGCCGTTGGCATCGATCTTGATCGGGTGGTCATTGATCCTGGTTTTGGCTTTGGCAAAACGGCTGAGCAAAACTTTGAACTGCTCGCGCGGCTCGAAGCGTTGTGCAATCAGCGCCAGCCCGTTTTGGTCGGGCTGTCACGCAAATCCATGATCAGCAGCGTGCTCGATCGACCGCCGGAGCAGCGCATGGTTGCCAGTGTAGCTTTGGCGCTGATGGCAGTGGAGCGCGGGGCGCGTATAGTGCGGGTTCACGATGTCGCTGCCACATTCGATGCGCTATCGATGTGGCAAACAATCAGGCACACGCTGAGTCAGAGCCAACAGCCATGAGCAGACAGTTTTTCGGGACCGATGGCATCCGCGGTGAGGTGGGTAAGTACCCGGTGACGGCGGATTTTATGCTCAAGCTTGGATGGGCGGCCGGGCGGGTATTCGCCTCTGCTGAGCGTGAGACGCACGTGTTAATTGGCAAGGATACCCGGGTGTCCGGCTACATGTTCGAGTCAGCGTTGGAGGCCGGACTGGTCGCGGCAGGGGCCCGTGTCACGCTGCTGGGGCCCATGCCCACTCCGGCTGTGGCCATGCTCACCCGCAGTCAAAAAGCATCGGCCGGGATCGTCATCAGCGCCTCCCACAATGTCTATACCGACAATGGCATCAAATTCTTTGATGCTGACGGTCGAAAGCTGTCGGACAGTCTAGAGCTTGAGATTGAACGCATGTTGTCAGAGCCCATGGATACCGTACCCTCAGCGCAGTTGGGCAAGGCCGCGCGGATGGTGGATGCACCCGGCAGATATGTAGAGTTTTGTAAGAACACATTTCCTGAAGCCTTGAGCTTGCGGGGACTGCGGTTAGTCCTAGACTGCGCCCACGGTGCCACTTACCAGGTCGCCCCCCAGGTGTTCACCGAGCTCGGCGCAACCGTGGTGGTGATGGGTGCCGAGCCAGACGGTTACAACATCAACCGCGATGTCGGGTCGACATCCCCGGCAGCACTGCAAGCGCGAGTGCTGAGCGAGCAGGCGGATCTGGGTATTGCGTTTGACGGTGACGGCGACCGCGTGCAGTGCGTTGCCGCCGACGGTACGGTCGTGGATGGCGATGAACTCCTGTATGTCATTGCCAATGATCGTGTGCAACGGGGACGGCCGCCCGAAGGGGTGGTGGGCACGCTGATGTCCAACCTGGGCCTGGAGCAGGCGCTGGCTGATAAGGGCATCGAATTGGTGCGCGCAAAGGTGGGCGACCGCTACGTCCTTGAAGTCATGGCTGAGCGGGGCTGGTCTCTGGGTGGCGAGGCTTCCGGACATATTATTTGTGGCGATCTCACCACGACCGGCGATGGTATCGTCGCCGCACTTCAGGCCGTGGCGGCCATGGCGGCGGCTGGTGAGGGGCTTTTGGCCCTGAAAAGTGCGCTACACAAATTACCTCAGACGTTGATAAACGTGTCGGTCCCGGAGGGGTTTGTGTTGGAAGACTGCGAGGCGGCGGTCGCTGAGAGTAAGAGGGTAGAGGACGTGTTGTCAGGTCGGGGTCGTTTGGTTCTCCGGCCCTCGGGCACTGAGTCGCTCATCAGGGTCATGATTGAGGGCGCCGATGCAGGGGAGAATCACCGTCTGGCCGATGGTATCGCTGAGGCGATCCGACGGGCGCACTAGTTCAGTTGCGGCGCGGATACGTGACCGGTATGATCTCGCGCCCTACAATGGGCGTCGGTGGCCGGCGCAGAGTTGGAAAGAATCATGGAACAGATAACGCTGATGGTACATCTGCTGGTTGCGTTGGCGCTGATCGCGCTGATCTTGCTGCAGCGCGGTAAAGGAGCCGATATTGGCGCCTCTTTCGGCGCGGGTGCGTCACAGACGCTGTTTGGCAGCGGGGGCAGCGGCAATGCGCTGACGCGGATGACTGCATGGCTGTCGGCGATCTTTTTTGTCAGCAGTTTCGGTCTGGCGGTGATTGCTGACAATCGCACTGCGAGCGAGGATGACCTGGGGTTCGAGGTGCCAGTCTATGAGTCGGTAGAGACAGAAGTCCCCGACAGCGACGTGCCTGATGTCGATTTTGGATCAGAGGGCGATATTCCCTTTGACGATGCACCTCCGTCCAGCGGGGAGTGAGGGGTTAACAAGCGGAAGTGGTGGAATTGGTAGACACGCTATCTTGAGGGGGTAGTGGCCTATGGCTGTGCGGGTTCAAGTCCCGCCTTCCGCACCAATATTTGAGAGCTAAGGCAAAAAAGGTCATTGCGTGCAGCTGATAGGCAGCGGCATGGTCGGCGAGAATACGGCCTCGCCGGTGCTGGAGAATCGGTTAATCAGACAGGCTTCGCCAGTCAGCTGAACCACTCAACATGTCGGCCACCCATTGGTAGGCCGGAATACCCTCGACTTCGCGGGAAAACTGGGCTTGCAGAAAGGTGTGGCTCGTGCCATCCGCAATGAAACTTTTGAAGCGCTCCGGATGCGCCGCCGAGAGCGCCTTCATTTCTGTCAGCAACGCCGCTTCAAACGCTTCGCCGCCAATACCAACGAACACATCAGCGATGACGGAATCTTGTTTGGTGCTCATGAACCCCATTCGAAGATTAGGGTCCTCATTGAGCTGGTATATATGGTAACCCGTTGTGTGTCCCGCCTCACTCACGCAGTCACTACAGTCATCGGGGATAAAGCGAGTTGCATTCCACTCCGAACTGACAAAGTCGACGTAACCTGGACGTGAGATACCCACGCCTGAGTCATTGATGAGATCGATCGGCGTGTCTGGATATAATTTTCGTACCAGTGGCAGCATGTAATCGGTGCCAAAACCCCCTGCGCTATTGCCCGTGAGCAGTATGCGGTTCGGTGCGGGAAACGTTGAGACAATGACATCGATCGATGCGGAAAGATTTTTCAGGCCATGATGGTAGCGATCGACGACGCCATCATCGTCGGTGTCAATGGCCGTGTCACCGGAGAATACCGAGCCATCACAGTAAGGTAAGTAGGCCACATTGAAATTGCGAGCAGGATTACTGTTGGCCTCTGGATTGAGTATTCCAAAGCGCGGCATACCGGGAAGTGCTACGGGGGTGGCTTGGCACAAAAGGCTGTTGCAGGCACCGCCGCCCTCTAGGAATATCATGAGCTCGCTTCTCGATCCTTCGCGAGTTGCCATGGTGTAGTCGTCACCGAGTAAACACCGAGGGCCTTCTCCCGCTCCGAAAGTATGTTGAACAATGTCGCCCGAGGCCTCCGACAGCATGGGTGTAAATTCGCCGAGGTATTGGTCAACGCCCTGTGCGTACAAAGCCTCAAAAGGGGTCGCTTCTACAATGGGGGGGGCTGGTGGGTCGACCGGTGGCGCAGACCCAGAGCCACTCGAACCTGAGCACGCCGACAGAGCTACCGCTAATACTGGGGTAAAAATCACTGCTCTTATTGACCACGCCATCGGCGATGTCCCTTTTTTTTGAGAGGCTCTTTACGCTAGCGTACTTTCTAGGGTGATTTGCCACAAGGGAAGGCAGCGGCGAGCGCAAGGTTTCACATGGGGTGTCGGGCTACGATGCAGAGAGAACGTTAGACCGAACTGCTGCAATGGCTGCTGACGGCCGCCGCCTTGGGAGTGGAGAAGGTGCTAAGTCCAGATTTCATCTCTAGTAAGGAGGATGAGGAGTACCTCCCACAGCGCCTCAAGCTACTTGAGGTCGTCCCTCTGATCCAAGAAGTCCAAGAGGCTCTCTACTTCTTCGTCTGGAACCTTGGTGCCCTCAGGCACCTCTCGATAGTCAAGGAAAGCCGCTATCGCGAGAGGTGCCGCAAAAAAGATTCCCACTATTGCAATTTTGAGGAATTGCTCCAATGAAAATCGCTGAGATGGCCCCACTAACTCATTAGCCAAAAAAATGCCCGCTATAGTCAGAATCCACGAGGCAGAAACATAGGGGCTTTTGAAATTGAAGACCTTTAGGCTATCGGTTCTGTGATACACGGGTACTCTCTTTTCTGCGCCTTCGACTCAACCCTTTTGCAGAAGGAGGCCAAGGAGTAATCATCCAGAGCGTGTTTTGTTTCAGACGCATCGTAGGTTTTACATCAATGCTGCGCGGCGGGTATTTCTCCATGATCCCACTGAAGTGTCCCCATTGCGCAGTTTTGAAGTGGTCTTCGTGTGCTGGGTAGTCTTTGTGGACCTCAGTAGCGATAACAATGTCTGGGATGTTCACATCAATGGCAAATAAGAAGTCATCACAGCCCCTCAATAATCATAAGGTCAGTATCAACTCCTTTATCTCTAATTGCCTTGGCCGCTTTGTATTCGTCACTGAAATAAAAATTTTCAGCAGCCGCTTTGCTTTCAAACTCTATAAGAGTTACTACACCGCTTACAGTGCCCTCATGGCGATCTGCGTCGGGCCCTCTTGCCAACAGTTTCCCGCCATATTTTTCAATTAATGGTAGAGCTACTGATGAAAATTCCGCAAAAATTTCAGGATCATTCACTCTTAAGTTAGCTACTAAGTACCCTTTTTTCATATCAACCTCCAAAGTCTTACAGAATGTAGTCTAATTCTGTGATTCGAACTAATTCATCTTGGTCATCACCGGATTTACTGGAAAATGGGGGCTATGGTTTGAGGCCCTTTTATATCCTGATCCAGCTTCTAATGTGTGTCAGCAGGACCATCTGTATCAGCGACAGGCGTTTACGGCCCCCCGGGGTGTAAAAGCAAGGCACCCCCATGCGCAGTGCTATAGATACTTTATAGATACGTTTGCCTCTCCATAGATACCTCATAGATACTTTTGGATTAGTGAAGCCCCGCAAACGCTTGTATTCTGTCACTTCAAGATATTGATGCGTACGCGCCTTCCGCACCAACACTAGCTGTTGCACGACACGGAAGTCTCTTAGCGCGACACCTCGCTGACATTAATACCTTGCCGATAAGGATTGAGCTCGCTAGAGAGGATCGTTAGCGTACATCGATGACGATCCCAGTGATGTTATCCCTGCCACCCCTTCGCAACGCCTCATCAATCAAATCAGCAAGCAAGTGCTCACTAAAAGCCACTCCTAACATGCTTTGGATCTGCTCAAGCGGGAGTTCTTTATAGAGCCCGTCTGTGCAGACGAGAAACCTGTCGCCCGCTTCGACCTCGGCAAAATCGGCGTCGAGATGCAAATCTTGGTGAACGCCTACCGCTCTGGTCAGCACATTTGCTGACTTTAGGCGTTGTGCCGCTTCAAGGGATAATTCCCCTGTCTTGTATCGCTCCTGAGCCAGGTTATGGTCCTCGGTCAGTAAAGTTAACTCGCCGTTCCTGAGGCGATAAATTCGGCTATCTCCAGCCCAAATCAAGATAGCCTTCGATTGAAAAATAACGAGAGCGGCAACTGTGCTGCTAGGCATCTCTGCACCCGCCATGTTTTTGCACACCTGATGTGCTTTGCGAAGCCTTGAGGTGATATCAGCTAGGGACTCTTCAACTGAGCGCCTCTGGCAGTAACTCTCCACATGTTCCACGACTGCCGCGCTCGCTTTGTCACCATTGCCATGGCCGCCGATTCCGTCAGCGACGAGCCACAGCCCTTCAGCTTCGTTTACAAACAAAGCGTCCTCGTTAATGCGCCGGGTGTGGCCTACGTGAGTGCCGTGGCAGGTATAAGTTGTGTGGGGGCCGGGCATTTTCCAGCGTGATTCCTGTTCTGAATAATGAGAAAAACCTGGCTTACCCAGCCAGTCGTCGAGCTTGCTGCGGTTACGAAGCCCAATTGTGTTGGATGATCCGGATAACTTCCTCGGCTGAACCGGGTCGGTCATTGGAGTTTTTGCTAAGGCAGCTCATGGCCAATTCTGACAACACTTTGGGGACCTTGAGATTTCCATAGTAAGACGGGGTTTCGGGCACCTTGTCACGAATGTCCTCCAGTATTTTTCTCACCACTTGGCCAGTAAAAGGGGTGTGCCCGGTCAGTGCCTCGTACATCACCGCGCCCAAGCTGTAGATGTCTGACCGGAAGTCTATGTCAGGGTCACGATCGATTTGCTCAGGCGACATATACATCACTGACCCCTGAAGCTTGCCAGCATTGGTCATTGTTACGCCGATATTGAGATCAGGTAAACCGGTCTCGGCCGATGCGGGGGCGCCTTCTCTGTGCCAGACCTTGGCAAGCCCCCAGTCCAGTAATAGGACCTCGCCGTAGGGTCCGATCAATACATTGTCAGGTTTGATGTCGCGGTGCACCACGCCAGCGGTGTGGGCATAAGCTAGCGCGTTACCGACCTGAACGATGACATTCATGAGCTGTGAAAAATCGTAACGCTGCCGATAGTTAAACAACTCTCTGAGCGTATAACCGTGGACTAATTTCATCGTAAAAAAATAGTTTCCACGATTGTCTCGCCCGATCTCATAAGTAGGCATCGTATTGGGATGTTGAAGCATCGCGGAAATACGCGCTTCGCGGAGTAGCCGCAGGTTTTCGGTCGGGTCTTTTTGAAACTCAGGCTTGAGCGTTTTGTAGCAAACTGTCCGCCCCAGATATAAATCCCGGCATGACTGAATCAGAGACTTCCCGCCTGTGGCTATGGTCGAAAAATACGCATAGCGAAGTTTCGGGTTCAGTGTCTCTGGCAGCGGCGCATCAGTTTCATCCGCATACAATTGAGGAGTTGCGTTATTTCTCTGAGGGAAATGAAGCATTACGCCTCCAATCTTTTTGAGTCCAAAGTATGACAGAGAGCGTCCCAGTTGGTCTGACCTAGCTGGTTTGGCTTAGATAGTCTGACAATGAGTCGCTTGATGCGCACACCAACAATGCGCAGACTGCGCAGTGAATTGAACTCACTATCTTGACGAGGCAAACCGTGGCTTCTCCTATGGAAGACGATCACTTTCGCCCGGGTATTGCGGCGCTGCAGGCATCGCGCGCAGATGAGGCGCAGGCGCACTTTCGGGCAGCTATTGATGCCGGCCTTGCGACCACCAAGAGCTGGCTGGGGCTCACGCTGGCCTCACTGGTGCGAGGCGACAACCGGGCCGCCGAAACGGCGGTTGACGAAGTCCTGACGCGGGAGCCCCATAATCTGCGGGGGCTTATCATCAAGGGCGATCTGTTGTTGGGCCGAGATGAGCAACGCGAAGCGGTGTCGCACTACAATCTAGTCATGAGGCTGGCGGCAACGCTGGCCGATATTCCCCAGCAACTGCAGCAGGATCTGGTTCGGATTCAGGGTCGATTGGAGCAGATTTCGGAGGCGTTTCAGGCGCAATTGTTGGACGGACTGCATGCAGGTGGATACCGCCGTGATGCATCGAGCGCGCGTTTTAACCTTGGGCTGGACATGCTCATGGGCAAGGCGGAGCGCGAGGACGATGTTCGACCGTTTCCGCAAAAGCCCCATGCGTTTTATTTGCCCGACATGCCCTATCAGCCCTTCTATCCCAACGAGGAATTACCGTGGGTAAAACAGGTCGAAGCAGCCACCGATGCCATAGAGGCTGAGTTAACGGCTTTTCTCGCGAGCCGAGCGCAGGCGTTTGCGCCTTATATCCACGGCGGGCTGGAACTGCCGGGACAAACACCTGACTCGCTCAAAGATCATGATAACTGGACGGCGGCCTTCCTTATGCGTGACGGCGTCGAAGATCCGGACTGGTCAGCTAGCTGCCCCACGGTCAGCACCCTAATGGGCACTCTGCCGTTGACGGCCATCAAAGGGTTTTCGCCGTCGGTGTTGTTCTCCAAGCTTAAACCGGGTGCTCGGATCGAACCGCATACCGGGCTGTTGAACTGCCGCTTGATCTGCCACCTGCCGCTGGTGGTGCCCGCCGACTGCGGCCTCAGGGTGGGGGATGAGCGCCGCGATGTGGTGCGGGGTGAAGCCTGGGCCTTTGACGACAGCATCAATCATGAAGCGTGGAACAATAGTGCGGACGACCGCATCGTGCTGATCTTTGATGTTTGGCATCCGGACCTGACAGAGCAGGAGCGGCGGGACATCACCTCGCTGCTGGAAGCGGTATCTGCCTAGCTGGATGTGATCACTCAATCCTCACAGTGATCTGTTCCAGGCCAAAAGAGGCAATTTTTCAACCAATGGGGCCGGTTTTATGCGGGTTGACGGCATGGTCCGCGGTTCCTATACTCCCGCGCCTCAGTTTGTAGTGCATGCACTACCGTGACGCCTGCGGTGAATAAGCAACTTGGCTTAGCCGCGTGAAAGGGGGCGTTCAGTGAGAGTATTGATGCGGGGTGGAGCAGCCTGGTAGCTCGTCGGGCTCATAACCCGAAGGTCGTCGGTTCAAATCCGGCCCCCGCTACCAATTCGATGGCAGCTTGTTGCTCGCTCGTCATCGCCGCGGAAGCCCCTTTTGGGGCTTTTTTGTGGCCGAAGGAAAAGTGGCCGGGAGGACACAGGCATGTCTGGCAAGGAAGCGCAGTTGACGCAGCTTTTGCAGCCGACGGTGGAGGCGATGGGGTATGCGCTGTGGGGAATTGAACTAATTTCCCCGGGCAAACGTCCCACGCTCCGGCTTTATATAGAGGCTGACGAGGGCATCAGCGTGGATGACTGTGCCGCGGTCAGTCATCAGGTGAGTGGGGTACTGGACGTTGAGGACCCCATCAGCAGTGAGTACACCCTAGAGGTGTCTTCACCCGGGGTGGACCGATTGCTGTTCAGTCCCGAGCATTATTTCCCCTATGCAGGGGAAATGATCGATGTCCGGCTGAGATTGCCGGTCGAAGGTAGACGTCGCTACAAAGGGACGCTGCTTGCAGTGAATAGCGAGACATTGGTCGTGGTGGTAGACGACCGAGAATTTGAACTGCCCCTGCGGTCTGTCGATCGCGCGAGGGTATTTCCCCGACTCGAAATCGGTCAAGGCAAGAAGTGAGATGGCATTACCCCGTAGGAAAGCCCCGTAATGGGGGCTATCCATCAAAGCGAGAGTGAAACGATGAACAGAGAAATTTTGATGGTTGCTGAGGCGGTATCAGCAGAGAAGGGTGTCTCAGAGGACATTATTTTCGAAGCGATTGAGCTGGCCCTAGCCACCGCCACCAAAAAACGTTACGACGAAGAGGCCGATATTCAGGTCACCATTGACCGTGAGTCCGGCGACTACGTGACCAAGCGTCAATGGTTGGTGATGCCTGATACCGAACTGGCGCTGCTAGGCACACAATTTACTACCGAAGAGGCCGCTGAGGTGAATACCGCACTGCAGCCAGGCGACTATCACGAAGAAGTGGTCGAGAATGTCGACTTTGGCCGGATCGCGGCACAGACCGCCAAGCAGGTCATCGTTCAGCGCGTCAGAGACGCTGAGCGCGCCCAGATCGCGGATGAGTATCGAAGTCGCGAGGGCGAACTGCTGGCAGGCACTGTCAAGAAAGTGACCCGCGACAACATCATTGTTGACCTGGGTAACAACGCGGAGGGCCTGCTGCCCCGTGGAGAATTGGTCGGCCGTGAGACGTTCCGTATCAATGATCGTGTGCGGGCTATCCTGACTGAAATCAATACGGAAGCCAGGGGCCCCCAACTGATTCTGTCGCGGTCCTGTCAGGAAATGCTGGTGGAGCTGTTCAAAATTGAGGTGCCTGAAATTTCCGAGGGCGTCATCCAGATCAGAGCGGCAGCCAGAGACCCCGGCTCCAGAGCCAAGATTGCGGTCAAGACGGGCGATCAGCGCATCGATCCGGTGGGCGCGTGCGTTGGCATGCGGGGTTCAAGGGTTCAGGCGGTTTCCAACGAGCTCGATAACGAGCGAGTGGATATCATTCTCTGGGACGACAACGCCGCGCAATTGGTGATTAATGCCATGTCCCCCGCTGAGGTGGAATCGATCGTCGTCGATGAAGACAACTCCACCATGGAAGTGGCGGTCGCGGAGGACAATCTCGCACAGGCAATCGGCCGTGGCGGTCAGAACGTGCGCCTCGCGTCGGATCTGACCGGTTGGATCATCAATGTGATGAGCGTGGACGAGGCGATTGAAAAGCAAGAAACCGAGGCGGGGGAGGTCATTGAGCGCTTCATGGTAGCGCTGGATATTGATGAAGACATCGCCACTGTCCTGGTGGAGGAAGGCTTCACCACACTTGAAGAAATCGCTTATGTCCCGCTTGAGGAGATGAATGCGATCGAGGGCTTCGATGAGGAGATCTCTGAGGAGCTGCGAGCCCGCGCAAAAGACGCGCTGCTCACGATGGCGATTGCCTCCGAAGAGGAGTTGGACGCCAACGAGCCCGCCGAGGATCTGCTGAACATGGACGGCATGGACAAGCACTTGGCTTATGTATTGGCCAGTAAAGGTATTGTCACCATGGAAGACCTGGCAGAGCAGGGCGTTGATGATTTATTGGATATTGAAGAAATGACAGAAGAGCGCGCGGCAGAGCTAATTATGACTGCCCGTGCCCCTTGGTTCGCTGAGGAGGAAGAGGCAACCGCTTGACGGGTTAAAGCGGCATAGCACTTCAGATACTGAGCGGTTAGGGAGAGAGACATGGCACAAGTGACAGTAGAGCAATTGGCTGAGACGGTGGGAGCATCGGTGGACCGGCTGCTCTCGCAAATGAAGGATGCGGGCTTGCCGCATGCCGGGGCCGATGAGGCGGTATCTGAAGAAGACAAGCAGACACTGCTCACGCACCTGAAAAAAAGTCATGGTGAACGGGCTGCTGCCCCCAAAAAGATTACTCTAAAGCGTAAGTCGGTCAGTACGCTGCGTGCCGGCGGCGCAGGTAAGCGGACAGTCAGCGTCGAGGTGCGCAAGAAGCGAACCTACGTGAAGCGAGAGGATGCAGAAGGCGCCGAGCCAGAAGCCGACATCAGCGCTGACGTGGCTGTGGAATCGGCGGATCAGGTGGCGGCACCTGAGCCGATCGTTGCTGAAGTAGCAGCCCCGGCAGATACGGTATCTGACACTGATGATCCCGAATTGCTCAGACAGCGCGCGGCCTCCCGCCGGAAAGCAGAGGAACAGGCGCGACAACTGGAGCTTGAAGCCGCTGCCAAGGCGCGGGCCGAGGAGGCGGCGAGACAGGCGGAAGAGCAGGCCGGACAAGGTGCCGCTAAAGAAACGGACCGCAAACCCAAACGACTGCACGCTGCACCGGCAAAAGACGATGCCACCAAGACCCGTGACGAACTGCGTCGCCGACCAGGTAAAGGTCGTCTGGAGCGAGGCGGCGTTCCCGGTGCGCGCGGCAAGCAGCGTGGTCACAACCTTTCCATGAATGATCTTGAAGCGGTAGAGGCGGGTGTGGCGCGTCGCCGCGGGGGCCGTCGGAAGAAACTCTCCGATGAGCCGAACCAGCACGCGTTTGAGCAGCCCACCGAAAAAATTGTCTACGACGTCAATGTCCCTGAAAACATCACGGTCGGCGATTTGGCCCAGCAGATGGCTGTCAAAGCGGGTGAGGTGATTAAAGAACTGATGAATCTGGGAGTGATGGCCAACATTAACCAGATGCTCGATCAAGACACGGCGACTTTGGTAGTCGAGGAGCTCGGACACAGAGTGGTGCTTAAGAGCGCCGAAGAAGTCGAGGAACGCCTTGAGGAGACGATTGCCAGCCAGGAAGGTACGCCAGAGCCCAGAGCGCCGGTTGTGACCGTAATGGGGCACGTTGATCACGGTAAAACATCACTGCTTGATTACATTCGCGAATCCCGCGTCGCCAGCGGGGAAGCGGGTGGCATCACTCAGCACATTGGTGCTTACCACGTGAAGACTGACAAGGGGATGATCACCTTCCTCGATACGCCCGGTCACGCCGCCTTTACCGCAATGCGTGCGCGGGGTGCGAAGTCGACCGATATCGTTATTTTGGTCGTGGCCGCTGATGATGGCGTGATGCCCCAGACCGAAGAGGCCATCCAACACGCGCGAGCAGCCGGTGTGCCGATTGTGGTGGCTGTCAATAAGATCGACAAAGAAGCTGCTGATCCAGAGCGAGTGAAGACGGAGCTGGCTGCTAAAGAGGTTATTCCCGAGGGTTGGGGCGGTGATACGCAATTCATCCCTGTTTCCGCGCACACCGGGCAGGGCATCGATGAGCTATTGGATGCGCTTTTGCTGCAATCAGAGCTGCTCGAGCTGACGGCACCGGCGGATGTGCCGGCCTCCGGTATTGTGATCGAATCCCGACTAGACAAAGGCCGAGGTGCCGTCGCGTCGTTGCTGATTCAGCAGGGCACATTGAAGCAGGGCGATATTGTCCTAGCGGGTCAGCAATACGGTCGTGTCCGAGCTATGCTCGATGAAAACGGGCAGCCAATTAATGAAGCGGGCCCCAGTATCCCGGTCGAAGTATTAGGGCTGGATGGCACACCTGATGCCGGTGACCCCGTCGTCGCTGTAGAAAGCGAGAAGAAAGCGCGCGAAGTCGCGGATTTCCGTCAGGAAAAGATGCGGTCTTCCAAGCTTGCGCGTCAGCAAGCCGCCAAGCTCGACAATATGTTTGAGACCATGACGGCCGGATCTGTAGAGACGCTCAACCTCATTATCAAAGCGGACGTGCGCGGCTCCTTTGAGGCGCTGCAGGGCGCATTGGCCGATCTTGGCAACGAGGAGGTGAAGGTCAACATCGTCTCTGGCGGTGTGGGTGGTATCTCTGAAACCGATATCAGCCTTGCGATGACCAGCTCAGCCATCATTATCGGTTTCAATGCCCGTGCCGACAGCAAGGCCCGCGCGGCGGCAGAAAATGAGGGTATCGAGATTCGCTACTACAACGTGATCTACGATCTTATCGACGATGTCCGTGCGGCGCTCTCGGGGATGTTGTCTCCCGAAATGCGAGAGGAAATTGTCGGCATCGCCGAGGTGCGCGATGTCTTCCGTTCACCCAAGTTTGGCTTGATCGCCGGCTGTATGGTGATCGAAGGTACCGTTTACCGGTCCAAGCCCATCCGAGTTTTGCGTGACAACCTGGTGATCTACGAGGGCGAGTTGGAGTCGCTTCGTCGCTTCAAAGATGACGCCAATGAGGTCCGCAACGGGACTGAGTGCGGTATCGGTGTGAAGAATTACACCGATGTGAAAGTCGGTGACCTGATTGAGGTATTCGACGTGAATGAAATCGCTCGGAGTCTCTAAAGCACACCGTCATGGGCAAGGAGTTTGAGAGAACTCAGCGCGTCAGTCATTTTCTGCATGAAGAGCTGGCGCGGCTGTTGCAAAGCACGGTGCGAGACCCTCGCGTTCAGGAAGTGAATCTTACTGGCGTAGAGGTGAGCCGCGATCTGTCCCACGCCAAAGTGTTCTTCACATTGATGAATGATGCGTCACCCGAAGAACGTGCGGAGGTGACAGCCGTGCTATCAAAAGTATCTGGGTTCCTCCGATCCGAGTTGGCTAAAGCCTCTGCCATGCGCACCGTACCCAGACTCAGCTTCCGATTCGATGAGAGCGTGGGGCGAGGACGCGACATGGAGAGCCTGCTGAGAGAAGTGCGTCAGGCAGACGAGCAATTACACACAGGTGGTCTTGAGGGCGCCTCAGAAACGGCAGATTGACGTTGGCGCGTCGGAGAAAGGGGCGACAGATAGACGGTCTGCTGGTGCTCGACAAGCCATCCGGCATGTCATCCAATGCAGCGCTCCAGCAAGCCAAGCGCCTTTTTGGAGCCGCCAAGGCTGGCCATACAGGCAGTCTTGATCCGCTGGCAACAGGGGTACTGCCGCTGTGTTTCGGTGAGGCCACCAAGTTCTCGCAGTTTTTGCTCGATGCGGACAAGGGGTACGAGAGCACCTTTGTCCTGGGTGTGGGTACCGAAACCGCCGACGCCGATGGCGCGGTGATTGCCAAAGCATCTGCCTCCCAACTCACAGAATTCGAACTGACCCAGGCGATGAAAACGCTGACCGGCGCAATTGAACAGGTGCCACCTATGTACTCTGCACTGAAGGTTGATGGCCAGCCACTCTACAAGCGCGCTCGCGCGGGTGAGCAGGTTGAGCGTGCGGCCAGGCCGGTTCATATCTATCGTTTTGAACTGCTGTCCTTCGAGCCTGGTGAGCAGGTGCGTCTCACGGTGCGGGTCCAGTGCAGCAAAGGCACTTATATTCGCACTTTGGCGGAAGATCTTGGCGCCGCGCTGGGTGTGCCGGCGCATGTCGTGGCGCTGCGCCGATGCCAGTCTGGACCTTTCGTTCTCGATGATTGTGTCACCCCCGAGCAGTTGACCGCGGTGAAGGAGGCGGGGTCGGATGCAGGTCTGGATGCGCTGCTGCAGCCAATCGAGTCCTGCATACAGCATTTACCTCGCTTATCACTGTCTGAGGCTGCAACTTTTTACATTAGGCAGGGCCAACCTGTACTAGTGCCAAACGGGCCCCAGAGTGGTATGGTGCGCATCGCTGACGCGCGGGGTCTTTTTCTCGGCGTGGGCGATATGCGAGATGATGGGAAACTAGCCCCGAAGAGACTTCTCGCCCAATAGACAAGCGGCAAGCGCCGTTCCACGAACCTGTCTGTAAACCTGCACGGATAGGCTCGATTCATCAAGCAGGTTGGAGAAAGAACCATGGCGTTGGAAGCAGCCGTCAAGGCACAAATTGTTAAGGATTATCAGCAGTCTGAGGGCGATACCGGATCTCCGGAAGTGCAGGTCGCTCTGCTCACAGCAAACATTGAGCAACTGCAGTCTCACTTTAAGGATCATGCTCAGGATCACCACTCACGACGTGGTTTGATTCGCATGGTGAACCAGCGTCGAAAGTTACTCGACTACCTCAAGCAAAAAGACACCGCCCGCTACGCGGAATTGATCAAGCGGTTGGGTCTGCGCCGCTGAGGACCAGTCAGGGCCGGCCCAGAGCCGGCCTAGTCATATTTGGAGAAAATACGTGAATGTAGTGAAGAAAACCTTCCAGTACGGTGACCACGAGGTCACGCTGGAAACGGGCCGTATTGCGCGACAGGCGTCAGGCTCGGTCATGGTAACCATGGGCAGCACCAGCGTGCTGTGTACCGTCGTTGCCGAACAAAAAGCCAAAGCAGGACAGCCGTTTTTTCCGCTGTCCGTGCATTACATAGAGAAAACCTACTCAGTCGGTAAGATCCCGGGCGGCTTTTTCAAGCGCGAAGCCCGACCTAACGAAAAAGAAACGCTCACCTCGCGACTGATTGATCGCCCCATTCGTCCTTTGTTCGAAGACGGCTTCATGAATGAGGTTCAAGTTGTGTGTACGGTGATGTCGGCCGATAAAGAGACCGACCCTGATATCCCCGCCATGATTGGCACTTCTGCAGCGCTGGCGCTTTCCGGGTGCCCGTTCAATGGCCCTATCGGCGGAGCCCGCGTTGGCTTTACCGAAGCCAGCGGCTACATCCTGAACCCGAGTTATTCGGCTTTGGCAGATAGCCAGCTAGACATGGTTGTCGCCGGCACCAAAGACGCTGTGCTGATGGTGGAGTCAGAAGCCAAAG
>JADHQF010000014.1 GCA_016778085.1 Luminiphilus sp.
TGGCCCGGCGCTGCGAGGTACAGGTCTCTTACGCCATTGGTGTCGCCGAGCCTACATCGATCTCCGTCAACACGTTTGGCACCGCCACACTGGCCGACGATGCCATCGTGGCATTAATCCGCGAGCACTTTGATCTACGGCCAAAAGGCCTTATCAATATGCTCGATCTGAAGCGCCCCATTTACCGTACTACCGCAGCATACGGCCATTTTGGCCGATCGGGCGACAGCTTTACCTGGGAGCGCACGGACAAAGCCGATGCGTTGCGCGCGGCCGCAGGCCTTTAACCCTCGAACCCTGAGAGAAATCATTATGAATACTGCTGTTGAGCAAAGCGTTTTCGCTGACTACAAAGTCGCAGACATTCACCTCGCCGATTGGGGGCGAAGAGAGCTGGAGATCGCCGAGAGCGAAATGCCCGCTCTGATGGCGCTGCGGGAAAACTACCGCGACACACAGCCCCTTGCTGGCGCAAAGATACTGGGCTGCATCCACATGACGATCCAGACCGGCGTGCTGATTGAGACCCTCGTTGAGCTGGGCGCAGAAGTGCGGTGGTCTTCCTGCAACATCTTCTCGACCCAAGACCACGCTGCAGCGGCCATCGCTGCAGCTGGCATCCCGGTTTTTGCCTGGAAAGGCGAAACAGAAGAGGAATATGAGTGGTGTATCGAGCAAACTATCCTTGAGGACGGCAAGCCCTGGGATGCCAACATGGTGCTGGACGATGGCGGCGATTTGACCGCCATGCTCCACGAGCATTACCCGGAGATGCTCGAGCGCATCCACGGCATTACAGAGGAGACAACCACCGGGGTGCACCGCCTTTACGAGATGCTCGCTAACAATGAGCTGAAGGTCCCTGCGATCAACGTCAACGACGCGGTCACTAAATCAAAGAACGACAATAAGTACGGCTGCCGACACAGCCTTAACGATGCGATCAAACGTGGCCTAGACCATCTGCTGGCGGGAAAACGCGCCCTGGTCATCGGCTACGGAGACGTCGGCAAAGGCTCGGCCCAGTCGCTGCGCCAGGAAGGCATGATTGTGCGCGTCACCGAGTGCGACCCGATCTGTGCCATGCAGGCCTGCATGGACGGTTTCGAGGTGGTATCACCCTTTATCGATGGCGTCGACGATGGCTCTGACAGCTGCATCAACACCTACCTGTTAGGCACTACCGACATGCTGGTGACCGCAACGGGTAATTTCAACGTGTGCACATCTGCGATGTTGCGCGCGCTTAAGTCGGGGGCAGTGGTCTGCAACATCGGGCACTTCGACAACGAGATTGATACCGCCTTTATGCGCGCAGAGTGGCAGTGGGAAGAGATCAAACCGCAGGTGCACAAAATTGTGAGAGATGCAGCAAGCAATGATCATCTGCTTTTGCTGTCTGAGGGCCGCCTGGTGAATCTGGGTAACGCGACGGGGCATCCCTCACGCATCATGGATGGATCTTTCGCAAACCAGGTACTCGCACAGATCCATTTATACGAGAAGCGGTTCGCAGATCTCTCGGGCGGCGCGCGCCAAGAAGCCATCACGGTAGAAGTACTACCCAAGCAACTCGACGAGCAGGTTGCGACCTTCATGGTACAAGGGTTCGGCGGCGTGATGACCAAGCTGACCCCCAAGCAAGCCCACTACATCGGCGTGGGCGTGGACGGTCCTTTCAAAACCGATAGCTACAAGTACTAAGCAGGTCACGCACTGCTTGTAGTGACTCGTTGCGACGAGTCGTTAAACAGCCTACCGGTGACGAGGCGCTGAGACCCAGGCGCCTCAAGCTCCCTCCTGAATCAGCGTACACTGGCACCTTGGCCTGAGGTATAAGTGTGCGTAACCCCCGACTCTTCACAGACCAATCGCTGACGCCCGGAGATCAAGTGGTGCTGAAAGGCAACGTCGCCCAGCATCTGGGCCGGGTACTCAGAGCCCGGGCCGGAGACCATATCGCGTTGTTCAATGGCGATGGGCAGGAGTTTGCAGCTCAGGTGCTCACCGTCAGCAAACGCGAGGTCAGTGTTGATATTGGCGCCGCCGCCACACCCGACACAGAGTCGCTGGTGCGCACCACACTGGGCTTGTGTCTGAGCAAAGGCGACCGATTTGATTGGGCTATTCAAAAAGCAACCGAGTTGGGCGTGAGTGCCATCGCACCGCTCTACAGCGAGCGCGTTGACTTCAGCATTCCGCCGGACCGCACAGAAAAACGGGTCGCGCACTGGCAGCAGATCGCCATCAGTGCCTGCGAACAGTGTGGCCGGGTCAGAATACCGGCTGTTTCGACACCGCAACCGCTGGAACAGTGGGTTCAGAGTGTCGCGGCTGAGCATAAATGGGTCCTGCATTGCGATGATCATGGCGCACCAAAATCGGTAACCGGCATGGCAACGCCGGCAGACGCCGCGCTATTGATTGGCCCCGAGGGAGGATTGGCCGATCAGGAAGTGACACTCGCCTGCGAGAGTGGTTTTGAGGTACTGCGACTGGGGCCGAGAGTGCTGCGCACCGAGACCGCCCCCGTCGTCGCGCTATCAGCCCTCAGCGTAATGTGGGGAGAGGTGCCAGGCTGAAGTCGATCGCTAGAGCCCGAACACCCGTTTGGCATTGCCCTCAAGAACTTGCGACCGCACTTTTCCCTAGAGTGACAGGACGCACTAGCATCAGTGGCCTTGGCTACCCCGCTACTCTGTGAGCGGCATCTCAGACCTGCTCGCGGAAGCCACCAATTGTTCGGCATGCTGCGCGCGTACCCACTCTAACCACATTGAAGCCGCGTTTAAAAAATGACTGGTCCGGGGCGAGTGAAAAATTTCAAACGCATGCTGCGCGCGCGGTAGCTCTGCGTAGACCAGCGGCACGCTGGTGAGCGGCGCCAATTCGGCAACGAAGCGCCGCACTTCCTCAACCCACACCAGCGAGTCATGGGTCCCCTGAACAATACAAAATGGTGGGGCCGCCTCGGCGACGCCTTCACGATGGATCCAGGAGGTGGGTGAGCCATCCTCGAACACCTGTGGTGCCGCCTCTCGGGTCTGCTGGATGATCTTTCGGCCGATGAATCCATCCATACTGGCTTGCTGACGAATGCCGTGCCGGTTGGTGAGATCCACAACCGGATACATTGCCAGCACACCCTGCACGGCCGTATCCGCGCCCTCAAAACCTGCCTGCCAGTCGGCATGACCGGCGGTCAGGCCTGCGAGTAGAGAGAGATGCCCCCCCGCCGAGCCACCCGTGACAACGATGAACTCCGGGTCACCGCCGTATTCCTCGATGTGGGTTTTCACCCAGGCAATAGCCTTTTTGACGTCGATGATTTGAGCAGGATAGGCGTCCCGGGGGGCCAGCCGGTAATTGATAGACACTCCGACCCAGCCCAGCTCAACCATGCGGTGCAGCAGCGGCTGTCCTTGATGAGACTTGTGACCCATCATCCACGCGCCGCCATGCACATGCAGCAATACTGGCCGGCGCTCTCCGTGAGTCACCGGGGTGTAGATGTCCAGCAACCCCCGCTTCCCTGCAGCGGAATAACTCACATTGCGCACATAGCGCACGCCGGGGCGACGAAAACGAAACGGCCATAACCACTCTTGGCTATGGATCTGTTCGGTCAGCCTGACCCGCCTTCGCTCCGGGATGTGATTCAAAAAATCTGCGCCGAGGGCAACGCGCAGCGCCCGATGAAAAGCCGTACCCGCATCAAAGCCGTCCCTGAGCGCCCACGCCAGCAGACCCCAGGCCGCCAAAAAGCAGGACAGTCCGAAGGCAAAGCCCGGCGCCCCGGTGCCGATCAACAGCACGCAGAGCGCAACAAAAACCATCTGCGACCCGATAAGCCAGACAGCCAGCTCGCCGGTGACCCATCCGGAAAAAAACCACAACCAGACAGCCCAGCCGATCTGGCGAACCTGCAATACCGCAGTGACGGCACACAACAGGCTCACGCACGCGACAATGACAAACAACAGCTCCATAGCGCTCCTCAGAAGACCACAAAATACCCCGCTTTTCGGGCGGTGAGAGCTTGCGGGGAATTGCTGTGGATCGCAAGATATCCAGCCCCGTCCCAACAAGGACCGCAAATGAGCCTCAAGCTCGGTGTGGTAATGGATCCCATTGGCTCCATTCACTACAAAAAAGATACCACTCTGGCGCTGCTCTGGGCGGCGCAGGACCGTGGCTGGACACTGTTTTATATCGAGCCGGATGGCCTGTTTCTCGACGCAGAGCAGCCCATGGCTTCTGCCCGCCCCCTGACAGTTCATCGCAATGCTAACCACTGGTTTGACCTCGGTGACGAAATCACGCTGCGGCTCACCGAACTCAACGTCGTACTCATGCGCATAGACCCGCCTTTCGACATGGAGTACATCTATGCCACCTATCTACTGGAGCGGGCCGAGCGGGAAGGCACCCTGGTGGTTAACCGCTGTCAAAGCTTGAGAGATTGCAATGAAAAGCTGTTCGCCACCGAATTCCCAGAGTGCTGCCCGCCGCTTTTGGTCAGCCGGGATATGGATCGGTTGAGGGCCTTTCACTCACAACACGACGACGTGATATTCAAACCATTGGATGGCATGGGTGGCAGTGCGATCTTCCGCGCGCAGCCGGGTGACCCGAATGTCAGCGTCATTTTAGAGACCCTCACCCAATCCGGCCGTCAAACGATCATGGCGCAGCAGTATCTGCCTGCCATTCAAGAGGGTGACAAACGGATTCTGATGATCAACGGCGAAGCAGTACCGTGGTCTCTGGCACGAGTCCCTCTTGCAGGCGAGAGTCGGGGCAATCTCGCTGCCGGTGGTTCCGGGAGAGTGCAGCCGCTCACAGAGCGAGATCAATGGATTGCCAATCAGGTTGGGCCTACCCTCAGGGAGCGCGGGCTCTACTTTGTCGGCCTCGATGTGATCGGCGACTACCTCACAGAAATTAACGTCACCAGCCCGACCTGCCTCCGGGAAATCGAGGCAGAGTCTGGGCTAGATATTGCAGGCCAGCTGCTCGACAGCTTGCCGCTGACAGGGGCGTCCTCCTGACCCGCATGACACCCGCGGTGGCCTTGGCTCCTCGCACAGGACTGCCACCCGCTTTCCTGCTATCGGTGGGAATCCACCTCGTTGTGATTTTTGGCTTCCTGCTCTCTCCAGCGGGAGACTCTGCACGGGAGGTCGCCAATCGTGCGGTCACCGTGCTTCTAGCGCCCGCCGCCGAGGTGCCTGAGACCGCGCAAGCTGAAGCCACGGCGAATCAACTCGGCTCTCTCTATCAAACAGCACCCATGGCGCCACCCCCTCACGATACGGCGCCTCTTGAGGGGACCGGGCCCGTCACTGCCTCGGTGATGCCGTCTGGACTGACCATGTCGGCAGCTGCCAGCCCCCAGCAAGCCCCGATGGCCGCGCGTGCGACGCTGGACGCCGACTACCTGCTTCAGTGGCAAGCCGACATCGAGCGTTTTGGCAACGCCTACTACCGGGGCCTCGCACTGCGCCATGGTGATGGCGATGTGCGACTCAAGGTGAGCGTCCGCAGTGATGGCTCTTTGCGGCAAATTGACTTATTAGAAAGTTCAGGATCCGCAGCACTGGACCGGGCGGCCGTCGATACCGTCGAGAAGCTTGCACCCTTTGCACCTTTTCCCCAAGCATTGGCGCGCGAAACACAGCAGCTCGATATCATCCGCACTTGGCAATTTCGTCGCTGACGGAGCCGGCCGCCATGTCAGACCAACACGCAAACCTCAGTCAATCGCCGCATTCGCTGCGGGGTCACTTCCTCTTAGCCACGCCTGTGATAGGTAGCGGCTTTTTTAACCGCTCACTCACTTATCTTTGTCATCATGATGAACAGGGCGCAATGGGCATTGTGGTAAATCACTGTCTGGATATTGGGCTTAACGATATGTTGACCCACCTTGAGATTGATATCTCGTCAGCATGTCCAGACACCTCGATTCTGGCGGGCGGGCCGGTGGCCACCGATCACGGTTTTGTCCTGCATCGCGGCGAACCCCATTGGGAGGGTAGCCAGCCGGTAACGGATGAAATGAGTCTCACCGGGTCACGGGATATTCTCTGTGCCATCGCCGCCGGCGAGGGGCCCGAAGATTATTTAGTGGCGCTGGGCTATGCCGGCTGGTCGGCAGGCCAGCTCGAGGCAGAAATGACGGAAAACAGTTGGCTGACCGTGCAGGCAGACCCCGATATCCTGTTCCGGAGCGCCGTCGAGGAGCGGCTGACTGCGGCGGGCCGACAACTGGGTATCGATATCGATCTGTTAAGCACTGAATCAGGGCATGCCTGATTGTGACCGCCCACGAAACCGTTTTGGCAATTGACTACGGCTTGCGCAACATGGGAGTCGCGGTGGGCAACACCCTGTCGCAAACCGCTCAGCCGTTGGCAATTATCAACGCACGAGACGGGGTGCCGGACTGGGACGCTCTGGCCAAACTGATTGAGGAGTGGCAACCACAACGTGTGGTCGTCGGTCATCCCCTTAACATGGATGGATCAGAAAGCGACATCAGCCAAAGAGTGATGAAGTTCGCGCGTCAGATCGAGGGCCGGTACCAGCGTATCGTGACGCTGGTCGACGAGCGGCTGTCCAGTCGTGAAGCCAAAGCGGCCGCGCTGGCCTCGGGGCACAATGGCGATTTCGCAGCCAAACCAATCGATGATGAAGCCGCGGCCATCATATTGACTACATGGCTCAACGAGCAGTAAGCGTCAGGACCTAATGCTGTCGGGCTGCCGCGCTTTCTCGCGTGCGGCCTCCACTGTGATAATGCGCTTCTCAACCAAACCTTGCAGACACTGATCCATGGTTTGCATGCCAATAGCTTGGCCTGTCTGAATGGCCGAATACATCTGCGCCACTTTGTCCTCGCGAATCAGATTTCGGATCGCCGACGTGCCGCGCATGATTTCGTGCGCCGCAACCCGACCGCCACTTTTCTTCTTCAGCAGGGTTTGTGAGATGACCGCCTGCAGAGACTCAGACAGCATCGAGCGCACCATGGCTTTCTCGGCCGCGGGAAAAACGTCAATCACGCGGTCGATGGTCTTGGCTGCCGATGTCGTATGGAGGGTGCCAAAGACCAGGTGACCCGTCTCTGCCGCCGTCAGCGCCAAACGGATCGTCTCGAGGTCGCGCATCTCGCCCACCAAAATAATGTCCGGGTCTTCCCGGAGCGCAGATCGCAACGACTCCGAGAAGCCCAGCGTGTCGCGGTGGACCTCGCGCTGATTCACGAGGCAACGTTTGCTCTCGTGCACAAACTCAATTGGATCTTCAATCGTGAGAATATGGTCGTAACGGCTGTCATTGATGAAGTCGATCATCGCGGCCAACGTGGTGGACTTGCCCGAGCCCGTCGGGCCAGTGACCAGCACTAAACCCCGGGGCAACATGGAGATGTCGCGGAATACCTGGCCCATCCCTAGGGTATCCATCGACAGTACTTCCGAGGGGATCGTCCTAAAAACCGCACCCGCGCCACGGTTCTGATTGAAAGCGTTGACGCGAAAGCGTGCGACACGCGGCACCTCGAAAGAAAAGTCCGTCTCCAGAAACTCTTCAAAATCCTTCCGCTGACGGTCGTTCATAATGTCGTAGACCAGCGCCTGCACTTCGGCGTGATCCTGCGCGGGCACATTGACGCGGCGAACGTCGCCGTCCACTCGTATCATCGGAGGAAGGCCTGCAGAAAGATGCAGGTCTGACGCGCCCTGCTGGACGCTAAAAGCGAGTAATTCAGTGATATCCATTTCACATTCTCCGCCAGTGTCGGGCTAGCACATGGCGAATCAACTTCCTTATGATGCCACCATGATACCGACTGAACTTGAGCGCAATATATCAGAAGTCGACCGCCGGATTCGGGCGGCGGAGCGGGCGGCGGGGCGCGCTACAGGCGCGGTTTCCCTGCTGGCAGTCAGTAAAACCAAGCCCTCCGAGCTAGTCCGACAGGCCCATGGGTTCGGTTTGTCGGCGTTTGGTGAAAATTACGCACAGGAAATGGCGGAAAAAGCGGCCGCGCTCGCTGACCTGCCGCTGTGCTGGCACTTCATTGGCCCAATCCAGAGCAATAAAACTGCCTTGATCGCCGAGGTCAGTGACTGGGTGCACAGTATTGACCGCTTAAAAGTAGCCCGCCGCCTCAGTGAGCAGCGTCCAGACGACAAAGCGCCACTCAATGTGTTGGTGCAGGTCAACACCTCCAACGAGGACAGCAAATCTGGTGTCGGCCCGGATGCGGCGCCTGAGCTGATGGCAGCCATCAACGAACTGCCGGGACTGAGGCTCCGCGGATTCATGACGATCCCCGCAGCGACCACCAACCAGGCCGAGCAGCGCGAGCCCTTCCGTCAGCTAAGAGAACTCATGGCTCGCCTGTCTGGCTCCCTGCCTCAGCTCGACACCCTGTCTATGGGCATGTCGGGAGATCTGGAGGCTGCTGTCAGCGAGGGCGCGAACATCGTTCGTGTCGGCACAGATATTTTTGGGGCGCGGTATAATTAAGCTCGTTTGTGACGGATACCCGCCATCCCATGTCATCTGAAGAGGCTCCTGTTATTGCGTTTCTAGGCGCGGGCAATATGGCCGGCGCCATGATCAGCGGTCTGATCGCCGAGGGAATTTCTCCAAGCCAGCTTCGGGCCAGTGACCCCAGCGAGGCAGCGTTGTCGCGCCTAAAAGCCATGGGTCTGTCGCACCTCAGCACCTCGCCTGACACGCTGTACGAGGATGCAGACTTGGTTGTGGCAGCGGTAAAACCTCAAGTCATCCCCGCCGCGCTGACCGCGATTAAAGACCAGCTGGGGCCTTCCACGGCACTGCTCTCCATTGCGGCCGGCATCCCAATCAGCTCGCTCCAGTCTCAGCTGGGCGGAGACGTCTCGATCATTCGCTGCATGCCCAACACACCAGCCATGATTGGGTTGGGTGCGAGTGCACTGTTCGCGCCCGACTCGGTCGAAGCTGCTCATCGGAAACTCGCAGAGCAGGTGACCAACGCCGCGGGTAAAACCGTTTGGGTCAGTCGCGAAGATCTACTCGATGCGGTAACGGCCGTGTCAGGCAGTGGCCCCGCCTACTTTTTTGCACTGATTGAAGCCATTGCCCGGACCGGTACGGAACTGGGACTCGAAGAAGAAGTTGCAATGGCGCTGACTGTGCAGACGGCTCTCGGCGCCGCATCATTAGCAGCTCAGGCCACGGAACCGGTTGCCACGCTACGCGAAAATGTGACCAGCCCCGGCGGCACCACCGCGCGGGCGCTGCAATCACTTCAGGCCAATGATTTTGATGCGGTGGTAGCAGAAGCAGTGCGGCAATGCGCCGCGCGCGCTAAAGCCTTGGGAGAGGAGTTCGGCTAATGACTGCCGGCACGGAAATATCGCTGTATCTAATTCACAATCTGGGCGCACTGTTGCTGTTTGTGGTGATTCTGCGCGGGGTCCTTCACGCATCTCGGGTGAACTTCTACAACCCCCTGTCACAAATGATTGTGAAACTGACCAACCCGCTGCTAACGCCCCTGCGCCGGGCGCTGCCCGCTACCGGCCGAATTGACTGGGCTGTGTGGGTACTGGCTGTGCTCCTGCAGTCACTGATTCTGATGGGTATAGCCTGGATAGGGGGAGAGCGCTGGGCGCTGCCTGGCTTCGCAACCTTGCTGCTATGGGGTGTGATTGGCGTGATCGCGCTGCTGGTCAACCTCTACTTTTTCATACTGATCGCCATGATTATTGTCAGCTGGATCGCACCCGGAAGCCGCCATCCCGCTATCGAGTTGATCTGGCAGATCTCCGAGCCCGTCATGGCACCCCTGCGCTCACTGCTCCCCAACATGGGCGGCATCGACTTCTCGCCCATCTTGGTGTTCATCGGTATTAACGTCGTGCAAATCGGTCTGCGACACGCCGCGCTCACCTTGGGCTTACCTCCGGGCCTGGTTTTCGGGCTCTGATATGAGCGAGACGATCCCTGCAGGCAGTGTCGGGGTGGTGACACCACAGATCGCCAAATGCGATACACCCTTTGCTTTTGCCAACGGCATCGCGCTCAGCAGTCATGAGCTGGTGTACGAGACCTATGGCGAACTGAACAGCACCGGCGATAACGCCGTGCTGATCTGCCATGCGTTATCGGGTTCGCATCACGCGGCAGGGTTCCACGCAGGCGATGACCGCCGTCCGGGCTGGTGGGATCTGGCAATCGGCCCGGGTAAGCCGATCGATACCGAGCGTTTATTCGTGGTCTGCTCCAATAATTTGGGATGTTGTGACGGCTCCTCAGGCCCCAATACGATCAACCCAGACACAGGAAAGCCCTGGGGCGGTCAATTTCCACAACCCCAGGTTCAGGATTGGGTTCGCAGCCAGAAGTGGCTAGCCGAGCACCTGGGTATTTCACGCTGGGCCGCCGTCATGGGCGGGAGTCTGGGCGGCATGCAGGCCCTTCAGTGGGCGATCGATTTTCCCGAATGGGTCGAGCACTGCGTCGCACTGGCCGCAGCGCCGGGGCTCACTGCACAGAATATTGCCTTTAACGAAATCGCGCGCCACGCCATCCTCTCCGACCCCGATTGGCATGGGGGCGACTATCTCGCAGCGGGTGCACTGCCGACGCGGGGCGTTGCACTGGCACGAATGGTCGGCCATCTCACCTATATGTCTGCCGACGGCATGAGTGACCGATTTGGCCGGGAGTTGCGAGAGAACAGTTTTGCGCCAGACGACAACGCTGAGCGGGTCTTTCAGGTAGAAAGTTATTTACGACATCAGGGCAGCCGCTTCTCCACCCAATTCGACGCCAACACCTACGTCCTGATGACGCGAGCATTGGACCTTTTTGATCTGGCCGGGGAGCACGGTGGCGACCTCACCGCCGCCCTGTCCAATGCGCAGGCCAATTTTCTGGTGGCCTCGTTCAGTTCGGACTGGCGGTTTCCACCTCAGCGATCGGTCGAGATTCGAGATGCACTGATGGCAGCGGGCAAGTCCGTCACCTACGCCAACATAGAGACCGATAATGGGCACGACGGTTTCTTGCTCCCGAATTCTCACTACGAGCAGCTGTTGAGTGAGTGGATGCGCCGGGTGGGTCCATCATGACTCGACTGGATCTGAACACCGTGCTCGGCTGGATCACACCGGGTAGTCGTGTGCTGGATCTCGGCTGCGGAGATGGCGCCTTTCTAGCGCGCCTGCGGGACGAACGGGACACCAGTGGTGTTGGCGTGGATATCGACCCCGACAATCTCATTACGTCAGTCAGCAAGGGGCTTGATGTCATTCAGGAAGACATTAACGACGGCCTGCATTGCTTTTCAACCAACGGTTTCGATGTTGTCGTGTTGGCGCATGCCCTGCAGGAGCTGACACATCCGCATATCGCGCTGCAGCGTATGGTCGATATTGGTAATGAGGCCGTTGTGTCCTTCCCCAATTTCGGACATTGGCTGTGCCGCCTACACCTGGGATTGAAGGGCCGCATGCCCATGTCTCGGGCTATGCCGCGGCAGTGGTACGACACCCCCAACATTCACTTTTGCACCGTCAAGGACTTTGAGTCGCTGTGTTCAGAATTAGACATCGATATTATCGAGCGAGCGACCATTGCGGGGCCCGCTCAGCGCCTGTTGGGCAGATGGCTTCCCAACCTGTTTGCCAGCAGCGCGATCTATCGCATCCGTCGCGCTGGCACCTGATTGCCGGACTGCTACTGGCTTGCTGTGCACTGCCAGCCGCGGCACAGCAGTCGACGCGATATGAGCAGTTCGAGCTGCACCACAGCATTGTCTACACCACTTTCCTGTCACCAGAAGTCGCCGCTGAATACGGCATTGCGCGCGGGGCCGACAAAGCCATCCTGACGCTGTCAGTCCGCGATGCCGATGCCGGAGACGTCGCAGGTCGACCGATGAAAATCGAGGGCCGTACCTGGGACTTGATCACGGGGGGTGACATGCGGGTCAAGGAGATTCGCGAAGGTCGCGCCACGTATTACATCGTGCCCTTTGAATTCCTGGATCGGGAATACCGTTTCTTTGAGTTTACCTTTCAACCGGAGGGCGCTACCTCGACCTTTGAGCACAAAATGAAAGTGCAGCTTTGGCGCCAGAGCTAGGCGATGTCTGACGACGCGCGACCTCGCTTGATCATTGCCAGCCACAACCGGGGCAAAATCCGTGAGTTCCAGGCAGTGCTAGGTAACCATTGGCAGGTATGTCCCCAAGCGGAGCTGGGTGTCGGCGACGTAGAAGAGACTGGCAGCACCTTTGTCGAAAACGCGCTGATCAAGGCCCGCCATGCCTGCGCGCAGACCCGCTGCGCGGCGCTGGCCGATGACTCTGGCTTGGTGGTGCCCGCTTTAGGGGGCGCGCCCGGCCTTCGGTCGGCGCGCTACTCCGGAGGCGACGATGCGGCCAATAACGCACTGCTACTGGAAAACATGGCGACACTCGAGGCTGCGGATCGGGCAGCCTTCTATGTTGCAGTACTGGTTTTGCTTAAGCACTCAGACGACCCCACGCCTCTCATTGCTGAGGGGCGATGGCACGGGCACATCGCCACCGCACCCCGGGGCGCCGGAGGCTTTGGCTACGACCCCCTATTTGTGGCAGAGGGCTATGAACAGCACGCCGCCGAGTTGTCAGCAGAGGAAAAAAATCGCGTCAGTCATCGCGCACTGGCTGTTCAACAGTTACTGACACAACTGGCAGCATGATCGATCCACAGGGGGTGCCGCTGTCGCTTTATATTCATTTACCCTGGTGCGCGCGCAAATGCCCCTATTGCGACTTTAACAGCCACGAAGGCTTTACAGATTCCCTTCAACAACCCTACGTCGAAGCCCTTCTGACTGATCTCGACAGCCAGCAGGCATGGTGGCATGACCGATCTATCCACTCTATTTTTATTGGCGGCGGCACACCCAGCTTATTCGAGGGTCGCTGGCTTGGCGCGCTCCTCGAGGGGATATCCATTAGGGCAAACCTGTCCCGCGATGTGGAGATCACGCTAGAAAGTAATCCCGGCAGCGCTGAGCGCGAGCGGTTCACTGAGTACCGCGCGGCTGGCGTGAATCGGCTTAGCATAGGTGTGCAAAGTTTCGATGACCGCGCGCTCAAGGCCTTGGGGCGGATTCACTCAGGCGACGACGCCCGCCGCGCACTGGACATGGTCGCCGCCGCCGATTTCCGGCGATGGAATATTGATCTGATGCATGGATTGCCGGGGCAGCACGCACAATCGGCAGCGTCAGACCTCACGGAGGCCGTGGGCAGAAGCGCTGGCCATATCTCCTGGTACCAGCTGACAATCGAGCGCAACACCCGCTTCTGGTCGAGCCCACCGGCTCTTCCCGACGAGAGCGCATTGGAATCGATCCAGCAGGCGGGCGAAGGCGTTCTCGCTGACGCAGGGCTTCATCAATACGAAGTGTCTGCGTTTAGCCGAGAGGGAGAAGAGAGCCGACACAACCTGAACTACTGGCGCTTTGGCGATTACATCGGGCTGGGAGCAGGCGCCCACGGCAAGATCTCCCTGCCCGACGGCACCATCATTCGCACCCAGCGTACCCGGGCACCCGCAGACTATCTTGCCGTGACGACGTCGTCGCCCCTGTCACCGCCGCGAGGTGTCGCGATTTCCCCTGCAGAGAAGATCACCGAATTCGCAATGAATACGTTACGGCTGAGATCGGGCGTGCCGGTCGCTCACTTTACGCAAACGACGGGCAGTGCTGTCGACCAGCTGACCACCGCGGCAGAGACGGCCGTATCCCTCGGTTGGCTTGAAGCGCCTGGCACAGGTCAATTTGTGACCACACCGCTGGGGTATCAGTTTTTAGATAGCGTCATCGAAACCTTTCTATAACCGGCCCCGCAAAGGGCGATAGATCAAGGCGACACCAAGACGCTGAGGCAGCGGGTCAGCAGTAAGCCAAGATGAGTCGCACCTGCAGCGTCACCGACGCCTACGGTAAATCAGGTCCTGTACGACATGTCCCAACCGTTCGCCGCGCGCCTCAAATTTAGTGGGGGGTCGGTAGTCCGGTCGAGGCACCGCGGTGGCCGGCTCGCCGGCCGCGCTGACAAGGAGCGGCTCGCCATCCAGCACTTCAAACATGTGCTCGGCATACGGCACCCAATCGGTGGCGAGGTGCAGATAGCCATCTGCCCTCAAGAGGGTCGCCAGATTGTGAACCAGCCTAGGCTGAATCAGTCGTCGCTTGTGGTGGCGCTTTTTATGCCAGGGGTCGGGAAAGAAAATGTGGATGGCGTCCACCGTATTCGGAGCCAAACACTGTTCCATCACCTCCACGGCATCCTCGGCATAAACGCGCAGGTTTCGGGTTTCAGCGACTAGAAGTTGAGATAACAGTCTGCCGACACCTGGCCGGTGAACTTCTATACCGATAAACTGGGCGGCGGGGTCGGCCTGCGCCATCTGCAGCAGGCTATCGCCCATGCCAAAGCCAATCTCAACCACGCGTTGGCCCGCAAAGCCAAAAGCTTGGTCCCAGTCGAGTTGCCCTGCTTGCAGCGTGAGGCCAAAGCGCGGAAATCCGTCTTGCCAGCCACGCTCCTGAGCAGGCGTCATTCTGCCAGCACGCATCACAAAGCTGCGAATACGATGGGTCAGCGGGGGCTCGGAGGATCCCACGGCGTCAAGTTGAACCGAGATAAATCTGTCAGGTCGTGGCTACGCGACCATGGCGGTGCGCAGTTTTTTCATCGCATTGGCTTCGAGCTGCCGAATGCGTTCTGCCGACACCTCATACTCCGCTGCCAGCTCGTGGAGCGTAGGCTTATCTTCTGATAGCCAGCGACGTTCGAGAATATCGCGGCTTCGCGCATCCAACTCTTTAAGCGCAACCTGCAGTCTCGCCGAGCTGTCCTCTGCAAAGCTCTCCGCCTCGACCAGCTGACCAGGATCCGCCTGACCGTCTGTCAGAAAATACTGCGGCGCCTGCCAGGCGTCGTCTTCATCACTGTCAGTGGGCGCATCGAAGGCCACATCCCGGCTGGCCAGACGGCCCTCCATGCGCGTGACCTCTGCCTCGTCAACGCCGAGGTCAGCGGCGATAGCACGGGTTTCCTCAGCTGACAGCCACCCCAGCGCTTTTTTCTGAGTGCGGAGATTAAAAAACAGTTTTCGCTGAGCCTTGGTGGTCGCGACTTTGACAATGCGCCAGTTGCGGAGGATGTATTCATGCATTTCGGCCTTGATCCAGTGCACTGCAAAGGAGACCAGCCGCACGCCTTTGTTCGGGTCAAAACGCTTTACTGCCTTCATGAGGCCAACGTTACCCTCTTGGATCAAATCGGCCTCAGCCAAACCGTAACCGGAATAACTGCGGGCAATGTGTACGACGAACCGAAGATGCGCGAGCACCAGCTCTCTCGCCGAATCAACGCACTCCTCATAAAACAGGCGCTCTGCCAGCTCGCGCTCCCGCTCAGCAGACAGCACGGCAATGCTACTAGCCGCCTGAACGTAGGCAGACAAGTTGGCGCCGGGCGCCATATTCAGCACTGCACTGTTGGGCAGCGTCAGTGCACGCGTTGTGTCGGTCATGTCAGTCGCCTCCAACGGCTCGTGGCCGCGTATTTTAGCACTCTCCCATGCAGAGTGCTAAACCCTGAAAAATACCGAAATTCAGAGTGTTAGCGGCTCTCAGGACGCGTCAAGGCGGCTGAAATAGCGTGCTGAAGCGGTCCAGGAGGTCAGCCACCCCAGACCTGCGCCTAGCGCAATCAGCGCTGAAGGATACCCGACGCCCGGGCTCTGAATCTGGCCAGGACTGCCGTACAAGGCAAATAACGCGTTAACCGGGCCCGCAATCCAGAGGCTTAACGCCCACAACATCAGACCGGCGAGTACCCCACCGCCTGCACCGAAATACAAACCAGTATATAAAAAAGGCCGGCGGATAAAACCCGGGGAGCCGCCGATCACGCGCACCACCAAAATCTCCTCCCTCCGGGCATCGATCGCAAAGTGCAGCGTATTAGCCAGCGCAAGAATCGCGCCGAGCACCATGGCGGCACCCAAAGCGAGACCCCAGCGCTCTGTCGCGAGTAGAGCCTGATCGAGACGGCTCATCCACTGACTGTCGACTATGACCCTGTCCACGCCTGACAGACCATCGATCGCTTTAACCAGCTGGCTGAGAGCCGTGTTGGTGCGGGGTGCTGTGGGAGACACCAGTAGCGCGTGCGGCAGCGGATTATGGTCCAGTGATGTCAGCAGCCCTGACAATCCGGTTTGCTCGCCAAATACAACCAACGCCTCGTCCCGACGCACCAAGGTTACGTCTTCGACGGTATCCCATGTGCCCAGTTCGCGCTGCAGGGCCTCGGCCTGCTCGAGGTCGAGCTCACCGTCCAGCATGACCGATACCTGCGCCGGTCGTTCCAGATCGGGGATCAGTGGTCTCAAATTATCGAGTGTCAGCAGCATGGCGCCGGGCAGCGCCAGTGAGATCGCCACAACGAGCCAGACCATGCCAGTTGCGACGGGTCTGGCTATTAATTTTTGCCAGCTACTGGTTGCAGCAGAACGGTGTTGCGAGCGCCAAGCCGCTATTCGACTCCATCCTTCTCTGGTCTGTCGCGATGATGAACTCATTGTGCCCTCACACCGGCAAGACGCCCTTCATGGAGCGTGATAATCCGATGCCTGAGCCGGGAAATCAGCGGCAAATCGTGGGTCGCCACCAGCACCGTCACGCCCACCTGATTGAATGCCTCGAATAACGACATGATCTCGGAAGACAGTTGGGGATCCAGATTACCCGTGGGCTCATCGGCAATGAGGAATTCAGGCCTGGCAACAACCGCCCGCGCGATGCCTACCCGCTGCTGCTCACCCCCCGACAATACAGCGGGATTCGCCTGCTCATGGTACAGCAGACCAACCTTGTCCAGCGCGGCTCTCACCCGGCGAGCAGTGTCGGTAGGTGAGAATCCCGCCATCACCAGAGGCAGCGCCACATTATCGTGCACGCTGCGGTCAAACAACAGCCTGTGGTCCTGAAACACCACCCCGAAACGTCGGCGATAACGCGGCACCATGCGCGACCGGATCTTGCTGGTCGGCTCACCATTCACGCGGATGTCACCGCTACTGGGTCGATCCAGCAATAAAAGAAGGCGCAGCAAGGTGCTCTTGCCTGCACCCGAGTGACCGGTCAGAAAGGCCATTTCTCCCTGCTCGATCGTCAAACTGAGATTGCGTAGCGCGTCCTGATCACCGAAACGGCGACTCACCCGCTCAAACTCAATCACTGCCGCACTTCCCTAGCCGTCATCCAACAGCGCATCAACAAAGTCCCGGGCACTGAAGTCACGCAGGTCATCGGCTTGCTCGCCCACGCCAACAAAGCGTATCGGACGCTTCAACTTGTGTGCGATGGCGAACAGCACTCCGCCTCGTGCGGTGCCGTCGAGCTTGGTGACCGCGACACCCGTGACACCGACGGCCTGGTCAAACTCCACCGCCTGAGAAACTGCGTTCTGGCCGGTGGCCGCATCGAGCACCAACAGCGTTTCGTGGGGCACGGCCTCGTTCTGCTTGCGCATTACCCGCACTACCTTACTGAGCTCATCCATCAGGTGGGACTTGTTCTGAAGCCGCCCCGCGGTGTCCGCGATCAGGACATCCACATCGCGGGCCGTGGCCGCCTGCAACGCATCAAACAAAACTGAAGCGCTATCAGCGCCTGTGTGCTGGGCAATCACCGGCACATCATTGCGCTCGCCCCAGGCCTGCAGCTGTTCTACCGCGGCTGCCCGGAAGGTGTCACCGGCAGCCAGCATGACGCTGTGGCCCTGTTGCTTGAAGCGGTGCGCCAACTTGCCAATCGTCGTCGTCTTTCCGGCACCATTCACGCCCACCACCAGAATGACAAAAGGCTGATGCGCCTTGATGCTAAGAGGAGACTCCTGATCGGCCAGTAGCTCGGTGAGCGTGTCCTTCAAGGCCGACATGACCGTCTCCTCCGCCGACAACTCACTGCGACCCAGTCGCAGGCGGAGTGACTCCAGCACTCGATCAGTGGCCTCGAGCCCCAAATCGGCCATGATCAACTGTTCCTCAAGCGCCTCCAAGAGTGCCGGGTCCAATTGCTTCTTGCCCAACACAAGACTGGCTAGCCCTTCAGACAATTGACCTCGGCTGCGGCTGAGCCCGCTTCGCAGCCGCTCAAAAACACTCGAGCCCGAATCTGGCGCCCCATCGCCGCCAGCCTCGCCAGCCGGCGCAGAGGAAGGATCTGCTGCCTGCTCCGAGCGCCCGGCAATATCGTCAGTGGACACCGGGGTACTTGGGTTATCGCCGTCAGCGAGCGCCTCGGTTTTGACCTCATCAGGCTTGGCGCGGCGTTTGAATAGCTTCATGATCACTCTGACTCGATTGGGCGTGGCGGAACACAGACGCACCGTTGATTGACAGTCAGTCTAGCACCCAGAAAAACAGGAACCAGCATGCGACGTGGCGCCAAACAGGCTACCCCGCAACTCCGGGTCATCGGTGGACAGTGGCGTGGACGGAAGCTCCAGTTCCCGGATCGGCCAGGCCTGCGACCCACTGCAGATCGGGTAAGGGAGACACTCTTCAACTGGCTGGGGCCGCACCTTCAGGCTGCAAAGTGTCTCGATCTTTTCGCCGGTTCAGGCGCTCTAGGAATCGAAGCACTATCGCGTGGCGCGGCGCACTGTGACTTCGTTGATGCTGACCGAGAAGCCGTCACTGCCGTGGGCCACCACCTCCACACTCTCGATGCCACTGAATGCAGCACCGTGAACTGCGACATGGCGGAGCATTATCTGCGCCAGACCAGCGACACATGGGACATCGTATTTGTAGACCCCCCTTTCGATGCGCGTCTCGGCGAGTCAACCCTGACGCTGTTGGCACAGAACGACCGACTGGTCGAGCGCTGCTGGGTTTACTTCGAGACATCGCGCTCTCAACCTGAGCCTGTCCCAGAGGGGCTCTACGATGTGCTGCGTGAGAAAATGGCGGGTGACGTCTGCTACCGGCTACTGTCGCCGCGGTAGAGCGCACGACAGCCAAGTTTGTTCAGCTATCAAGACTTGTGTAGGCTCGCACACATCACTGGAGGATAGATCTCGTGTTGACCCATACCGTGGTGTACCCGGGGACCTTCGATCCCATCACCAATGGCCATATCGATCTGGTAGAGCGCGCCGCGAAGCTCTTCGAGCGGGTGGTGGTGGCCGTTGCCACCAGTGAGAAGAAGGCACCCCTTTTTTCCACAGATACCCGAGTTGAATTGGCTAAGGCCTGTTTGGAACATGTGCCGGCCGTCGAGGTCCTGCCCTTTAACGGGCTACTTATCGACTTCGTAACGGCGCAGGACTCTCACTGCGTGCTCAGAGGTCTGCGTGCCGTCGCTGATTTTGAGTATGAGTTTCAGTTGGCCAATATGAATCGCGCCATGGATCCTGAATTTGAGAGCGTTTTTTTGACGCCCAGTGCCGAACTGTCCTACATCTCTTCCTCACTGGTGAGAGAAATTGCCGGTCTCGGCGGCGACGTCAGCGGCTTCGTGCCAGCAAACGTGGCGGGGGCGCTGCAAAGCAAGCTGGGATAAATGAGCGCCGAATCATCGGGGCTTGGTGGACTGTCACGTAATACGCGCGCTCGTTTAGCGCTGGCATTGAGAACACAGCACTGTACTCCGACCTCCCTGCCTAATTTCTTTCAACTGGCTCTGACAAACCCGGCACGGCTGCCCTTCGCGGCCATATACCCTCAGCTGCTGCGCAAAATATCCGGGAGACCCGTCCCCCCCAACAAAATCCCTGAGCGTCGTGCCGCCTTGCTCTATCGCGGCACCCAGAACCTGCTTAATGGTGTCCGCTAGCCGCTCGTAACGCGCCGCCGCGATACGGCCGGCGCCTCGCGCAGGATGAATACTCGCCATGAAAAGCGCCTCATTGGCGTAGATGTTGCCGACCCCCACCACGACTTTGCCGTCCATGATGAACTGCTTTACGTGTATACGGCGTGCACGTGATCGCTCATAGAGATAGGCCCCATTGAACGTGTCTGACAGCGGCTCAGGACCCAAATGATCCAACAGGGGGTGTTGCTCTGATTCAAGCCAGTGGAAACTGCCGAACCGTCTCGGGTCGTGATACCGGAGACAGCGGCCATCATCCAGCACCACATCGATGTGGTCGTGGAACAGGGGCGGGGTGTCAGCAGGCATGATCCTCAGGCTTCCGGACATGCCCAGATGCACCATCAAAATGCCGCGCTCAGTCTTCACTAATAAATATTTTGCCCGCCGGCTGACAGACATAAATCGCGCGCCTGACATCAACTGATTCAATTTGGCCGGCACGGGCCAACGCAAACGTGGCTCTCTCACAATCACCTCGCGCACAGTGCGCCCCACAATATGTGGCGCGATACCGCGGCAGGTAGTTTCAACTTCAGGTAACTCTGGCATGGGCGACCGCTGCTACTGCGACTCGAGATAGCGCATGGGCTATCTGACCATACACCCTGACAGGAGGCCAGTCAGCGGGGGTGCGGAACTCAGAAACAAAAACCCCGGCTCAGGGCCGGGGTTTTCGATGATTGCCGCAGCGATTACTTGATCTTCGCTTCCTTATACACAACGTGCTTGCGCGCTACCGGATCGTACTTCTTCATTTCAAGCTTGTCGGGCATGGTGCGCTTGTTTTTGTCTGTCGTGTAAAAGTGGCCAGTGCCAGCCGTAGAGTTCATTCTGATCTTTTCACGCATGGTTCAATCCTCAGACCTTCTCGCCGCGAGCACGGAGCTCTTCCAAAACCGTCTCGATACCGCGCTTATCGATGATACGCATCCCCTTGGAAGACACGCGCAGAG
>JADHQF010000015.1 GCA_016778085.1 Luminiphilus sp.
TGAGTGATACCCGTCCACTGGTGGCCCTGTTTAAGAATCGAAGCCGAACACCCAAATGGCTGGGCAACATGATGTCGGTGAAAAATCTCGAAGGTGCGGCAGAGATGTCATTGAGCGGCGGAAAATTCCGGGTCCCTCTGGCCTATGTCGATAGCGAGAAAGCGGAGGTCGGCATCAAGGCCACGTTCTTTGAGGGTGAACGAGAAGGCATGGTGTACGCGCGATATAAAAAACTGGATACCCTAGTGAAGCGGTTTAACGGTAAACGCGACGTGGACATCATCAAGTCGCGAAAAAAGTTCGAGGAGTATGTGCTGCCGTAATCGCCGCGGCTCGGCTCGAACTCGAGAGTTCGAACCTTCTAGATCACCCACACACAAAAACGCCCCCGGTAGGGGGCGCTTTCTTGTGTGGCCCGCCCGGAGAGATGAGCTTCGGCTTCGCCTCGCTGGTCTCGCCGCTACCGCGGCTCGGCTCGAACTCGAGAGTTCGAACCTTCTAGATCACCCACACACAAAAACGCCCCCGGTAGGGGGCGCTTTCTTGTGTGGCCCGCCCGGAGAGATTCGAACTCCCGACACCCAGGTTCGAAGCCTGGTGCTCTATCCAGCTGAGCTACGGGCGGAGGCGCGAAGCTTAGGTTTCCCGCTGAAAAAGGTCAAGGCAATGTCCGAACCCGCCGGTAAAAGAGGCCGTATCAGCGTCTCGAGGCATCCCACAAAATACAAAAAAAATTACGCGGCATTCTTAAAGTAATCTCTCACCAAAAGTCATCAAAACGGTTTTGAAAAGCTTGCAGGGCCCGAAGTTGGCTGTGCTAGACTCGCGCCCGCTGTGATCCGAGCAGTCTGATTTTGGGGGCAAAGATGGCTGAGTTGAACACCGTGGTTAACACAACCTTGCTCGCGGATGATAACCAAGCATCCGTGAGCGCAATGCTCAACGCGATTCTCGAAAAACCGCTCACACCAATGGAAGCCAATCAGGCGAAAACCTACATGGAGCAGGTCGCAAGTCAGGCCGCTAATGAGGAAGGTGCTGAGGTGCAGTTGTTCCAGCTAATGGAAATGAAAAACCAGCACACTACTTACGTGATGCGGGTTGCCCTTTTTTCCAACAACAAGGCCATTGGCCTTGACGTCATGGACGCCGAGAACGGTCAGTTTTTCGTCCCCGAGAGTTGCCCCGTGGTGGAGCTTCAGGCTACGACACTGAATTGAGCCCCCCGTCGCGTTCCGGGGAGGCCCTCACCTACATCACGCTGGTGAGCCTAGTGGCCTACGCCGCCATCGCCACCGATTTATATTTACCCGCCATCCCTTACATGATCGAAGATTTGGGCGGGACAACTTCCGATGGGCAGCTCACGCTCAGTGTCTTCATGGTGGGGCTGGCATTTGGGCAGCTGGTTTTCGGCCCCCTCTCCGACCGCTTTGGTCGCGTTCCCGTGGTGAGAGCTGGTACTGCCTTGTTCCTCGTGACCTCAGTACTTTGCGCCTTGGCGAAGGACATGGGCTTTATGTGGACCATGCGCGGCCTACAAGGCGCAGCCGCGGCAAGTGGTCCCGTAATCGCGCGCGCCATCGTGCGAGATCGATACGAGGGCAATCGTGCCGCACAGGTGATGTCGACGCTGTCCGCAGCAATGGCCATCATTCCCATGATCGCCCCCAGTATTGGCGCGCTAATACTGCAATTCGCTGACTGGCCCGCAGTATTCGTCGCGCTGGCAGTCTTTGCCGCTCTGGTCCTCGCCGCGCTGAGCCGACTACCAGAGACCACCTCCAACACAACCAGCGAGCGACTCACCTTGCTTAAGGTACTCAGTTCATTTTCCGAGATGCTACGCCGGCACAGCTTTCTCGGATATCAGATGGCAGGCTCCTTTTCCTTTGCTGCGCTGTTTGTATACCTATCGACGGTGGCGTTTTTTCTCCCCGATGTTTTCAACGTACCGACTTCCCTATTTGGCTATGCCTTTGCACTGACGGTCTTCGGGTTCATGACCGGCAGCCTGATCAATGCGCGCCTGGTGATGCGATTCGGCATGAATCAAACCCTTAAAGCAGGACTCTCGATCAGCCTGCTCTGCGCAGGAGTGATAGTGGTCCTCTCCGCCAATGCCAGCGATTACCTCTATGTCATGGCTGCACTGTCTTCGATTTTTTTCCTGGGCGTGGGACTCACCTCGTCAAACGCCTCCATGGGGGCCATTTCGCTCTACTCGCACAGAGCCGGTTCCGCGTCAGCCGTGTACGGATTCACCCATGCCCTCCTCGCCTCTGCAGTGGGCGCTGTGGCGGGGCTGCTTTATCAAGGCCGCCTTCTCGAGCCCGCCTTGATCATGCTGGGGTGCGCGATGCTAGCCTTTTCTGGGTTGTGGCTTATCCACCGGCAAAACCACAACCAGCGGGCGGATACTTAGCCCGCTAGAGCTACAACGTCGCCAAGATCAACGCTACAGTATTCGGTAAGCGCGGGTCCTCCTCTGGGCGGCGCTCGAGCCAGAGAATCGATAAAATGAACGCAACCCGCTGGGAACAACTACTGAGATATCGCTTTATCGAGATTATCGCCCTGTGGGAGGGCAGGCTGACTACCCGGCATCTCTGTGAGGTCTTTGGAATCGGCCGCCAGCAAGCCAGCAAAGATATCAACAACTACAAACGCTCAATCGGCCCAGGCAACCTCGAATATGACGGCACCGCAAAAGGCTACCGCCCCAGCGCTACATTTTCTCCATCGGTCACCCAGGGTAAAACTGAGGAGTATCTGGATATTTTGGCGGGGGGCAGCGAGATACAGCAAATTCTCGGGCAGCTACCCGACTCCCTGACTGCTACCGAAGTTCTCTCCGTACCAACGCGGCAAATTCCGCCGTCCATTCTGCGACCGCTCATTCTCGCGGCGAAGGATCATCTCCGGGTAGAGGTCGATTACGTCTCGCTGAATCAACCTGATCGCGAGGGGCGCATCATCGTGCCACATACACTGGTGTGGACGGGACTTCGCTGGCATGTCAGAGGCTGGTGCGAGAAAAATCAGGACTACCGCGATTTTGTCCTCAGCCGATTTCGGGGCGAACCGGAATTGCTGAATGCCTCTGACCAAACCGGCGGATCAGATGATGACTGGCATACGCTGGTGACTATACAAATTGCACCCGATCCCCGGCTGACTGCAGATCAGCAGGCGGTGGTGGCTCATGATTACGGTATGACCGATGGCAAATGGCAGTTGCCTGTCAGAGCAAAGCTTCTGCCCTACTTGTTGCAGCTACTGCGTCTCGACCCAACACAGGTGATGGAAGATCCCCGAGCGCAACAAATTGTGATCGTGAATCAGACTGACGTTGAAGCCTGGTTATTCCCGTCCGGCTGACCTAGCGCGACGGCGACGAGCGCCGACGCTTTGAGGCCTGCCGCATCAGTGAGCGAGGCATACGCGGTTTCTTCCCGCTGGAGAGGTATCGATGGATCGTTTCCTGCGCCTGCAACACGGGCGTGGTTTTTCCACGCTCACGTTTTGCATTAGCCTGTTCTTTATCAAGCACTCTAGCTTTGGTGTTGTCATACCACTGCTGGTCAAGAATATCTTGTAGCTGGGTTTGAATCGACGGATCCTTAATGGGGCACAGCACTTCAACGCGATAATCAATATTGCGTGTCATGAGATCCGCAGAGCCAAACAGATACTCAGGCTCCCCACGGTTGTGGAACACATAGACTCGAGGGTGCTCAAGGTATCGATCGATGATGCTGATGGCTTCGATGTTGTCCGACACGCCGCTAACCCCGGGAAGCAGCGAGCACATGCCTCTGACAATTAACCGGATCTTCACACCAGCCTGACTCGCCTCGTAAAGCTTCATGGTCAGCTGGCGATCCACCAGATTGTTGCACTTGAGCGTCATCATCGCGCGATAACCCTGCTTCGCATTGCGGATCTCACGATCAATCCTTGCCTCTAGCCCTGACCGGGAGCTGTGCGGCGACACCAACAGCATTTCATAGTTGGGTAATCGATAGTTAAATTTGAGGAACTCAAAAACTGCGGCCACATCCCGACCAACCGTCTGATCAGAAGTCAGCAATGAGAAATCCGTATAAAGGCGCGCCGTTTTCTCATTGAAATTGCCCGTGCCGATATGGCTGTAGTAGCGGATACCTTTCTCCTCCCGTCGCTCGATAGAGAAAAGTTTGCAATGTACTTTTAATCCCGGAATACCAAAGATCACTTCCACTCCGGCCTCAGTCAGCCGATGCGCCATTTCAATGTTGGCTTGCTCGTCGAATCGAGCAGCAAGCTCGACTACAGCGGTGACGCGCTTGCCATTGTGTAGCGCATTCAACAACGCCTCGACCACTCGCGAGTTGTTGGCCGTGCGATAAAGGCAGATCTTGATTGAGGTCACAGCGGGATCCAGCGCTGCGGTCTTGAGCACATCGACAATGTAACCAAACGAGTGATAAGGAAAGTACAGCAGCACGTCCCGCTCTCTAATGATCTCAAAGATACTGGCGGGGTCATCGAGGTCCGGCAAGTTAATGCGTGGGTACGGCTTGAACTCTAGCGCCTTGCCCCCTGGGTTCGGGAACGACAGAAAGTCTTTGGAGTTATGGTATCGGCCACCGGGAATCATACTGTCGTAACGCCCAAAGCCGAAACTTTTGCGCAAGGCACCGAGAAGTGCGTCCGGCATGCTTTTATCATAAACAAACCGTACCGCATCGGCTCGGCGCCGCTGCTTGAGGCTAGAGGCCATCTTCTCGATCAGACTCTCACTGATGGAGGGGTCAAGTTCCAGTTCTGCATCTCTGGAAAATTTGAAGCAGTAGGCATCGACTGATTTCAGCTTAAAAACACCCCGGAACACCTGCGGCAAACAGGCTCGAATCACGTTATCCAGAGTGATGTAAACGGTTCCCCTGCGGCGACCTTTTTGGCGAGGAATCTCAATAAAGCGACCCAACTGCTCCGATGGCACCTCCAGCACCGCAAAACGCTCCCCCCCCTTTGCCGTTCGGATCATGACAGCAAGGTATAGCGACTCGTCTGCGAGATTGGGAATCGTCAGCGTCTCCTCAAGCAGGATCGGCTCGAGCTCTGGCAGGACCGTATCTCTGAAATACTGCTGAACAAAGGCAGCCTGCCCGTCATCAAGCTGCCGTTCATTGATGAGATATATCTTCTGCTGATGCAGTTCCTTTATTAGAGCGGCGTAGATCGCATCAAATTCTTTTTGTAGAGACACCACCTCCTGCTGGATTGACTGCAACAGGTCTTTTGCACTCTGCCGCTGCGGTCCCGTGGAGACACTAATCAGTCGTCGCACTTCCGCAACGCGAACGCGAAAAAACTCGTCGAGGTTGTTGGAGAAAATACCCAAATAACGCACCCGTTCAATCAACGGGACCGCTGTATTCTGAGCCTCCTGCAGCACTCGGGCATTGAACGAGAGCCAGCTGAGCTCTCGAGGAAAGAAGAGCTGGCCGTCGAGATCAGCCCATCGGGTTGTAACGGGGTTATTACTCATTGCATCCATTTAACAGGTGGCGTATTTGCCTAAAGCTGGATTCGCCACCTTACACACAACCCGATGTCATTCGCTACCGCACCATTGGGTAGCCACATCATATACGGACCACTCAGTGACGACGTATGAAGTCCGCCGTAGCTTTAGCGCAAGCCTCCGGCGACTCTAGCGGCAGCAGGTGCCCGCCCGCCAATGACTCGATGTCCACTGCCGGGTTGATTGCTTTTGCCCAGGAGAGCCTCTCGGCATTCAACACATCTGAGGATTCGCCCGCGACGATCAGCATTGGGCGCGCCACCGCTTTCAGCGCACCGGTCATCCTCGGGACCGACCGATAAATGCAGGCCTCCCAGGCACCGCTATGACGCAGTGTGACGCTGCCATCGGGCTGCTCAACGTGACCTGCCGCTACGTAGTCCCTCAGCACCCTGTCGCTGACCCCGGCAAACACTCTTTTGCCGCGATAGAAATCAAACGCCGCATCACTGTTCTCGAAAACATGCGGTCGCGCGAGTGCGCGTCTCACAATGGGGACCGCATCGGGCTTGAAAAAAGAGAACACCCTGGCCCAAAACCAGATGCGGGTCGGCACCAAAACCGGGTCTAGCGCGACGATGCCCACAAAAAGCTCAGGTCTGCGGGCGGCGGCCAGCACTGCCGAGGCCGCCCCCATCGAATGGCCGATTAGCCATACGGGACCCTGCGCATCGCCCTCTATCCGCTCAATCAGATCCGAGGCATAGGTTTGCCAAGTGAGAAATGTGGGGGCCGGCTCATCCGATACCAGAGGCCTGTGAGCATGCGTGCCGACCGGTACGCCGAGGTTCTCACTCAGGCTAGTCAGCAATACTCGATAGGAATCCGGTGGGTAACCGTTGGCATGGGAGAACAGCAATTGCATCCCGCCATTATGAGCGAATCTCAGAGCTTCGAGAATTCCCGATTCAAGTCGTACTGTCGGGAGGTGACATAGCGCTCCATGGCCTCAATGCGACTGGCAGCCTTGGCAACCCGCTCTTTCGCCTTGCGAACCCGCTTGGCGGGCGCATCGGTGTAGCGAAAAACGGTCTTGCGCCGGTAGGCATGGCGATCCTCGTCGTACTCCATGTCGATCTCCACCTCGTCCTCAGGAAGGTCAGACCATCGCGACGCCTTGGGCGCAACTGCTACCCAGGCAATCACGTAGAGCCAAAACGCAAGAGCTCCTGTGAACATCAACAGTGCCAAGGCCGCGAGACGGACGACCCAGTTGGGCACATCCCAGTGTGCGGCCAGCCCTGCACAGACCCCACCGATCCATCCTTCGGAACGGTTTCGATATAGACCCATACCCCAACCGCGACGACGGCTCTCACCAAAACTGCGCTGACGATTCGACATCTTTACACCTCTTTCTTGTTCTGGCCGCCACGTTCCTGGCGCCAATTCGGATGATCAGCATCGAGTATGGATTCCAGTGACTCGATGCGATCCGCCATTTGATCCACTGCCACCAACATCTCTTCCAGCGCCTGCCGATCGTCTTCACTGAGCTGGCTATTGGACCGGTTCACGCTGCGGTAGTGCATGACGATCCATGTTGGCGCCACGATCACCATGAACAGCACCATGGGCACGAATAACATTTCAAACGGGTTCATTTCCTCTCCCTGTTGATCACTGCGCGCTCATTACGCTCAGCCCCTGTTCCTTTGGGTTAGATTATGACAGCTACGATCATGTCTTTTTGGACTCGGCATCGTCAGATGGCGCGGACTCGGCCTCTGCCATCGAGTCCTTGATGCGAAGGAGCTCTTCGTCCAGCCAGTCCTCTTCACCCAGCGCGTCGATCTCAGCGGCCAGGTTGGAAGCAGTATCGCGTCCCAGATCCATGGCCTGCAATTCCCCTTCGAGGTTGTCGACCTTGCGTTCGAATCGCTCAAACTTCGCGAAGGCATTATCCAACTCGTCGCGCTGAACCTGCTTTTTCACCTGCACTCGGGAACTGACCGTCTTGGCGCGCAGCAAAATGGTTTTTTGCTTGGCCTTGGCGTCGTCCAGTTTTTGCTGCAGTTGACCGATCTCTTCATTGAGCTGGCCAATATGTTCGCCGGAGGCCATCAACTCATCTTCGACCACTCTCAGCGTGTCTTCCACTGCGCGGCGTTCCTGTAGTGCTGCCTTGGCCAGATCGTCACGACCCTTTGAGACCGCCAACTTGGCTTTCTCCTCCCAGGCGGTCACCTCAGCGGCGATCCGATCGCGTCGGCGTGAGGCGGTTTTCTGCTCGGCGATGACCCGCGCTGACGCACTCCGCACCTCGACGAGCGTGTCCTCCATCTCCTGAATAATGAGCCGAATCATCTTTTCGGGGTCTTCAGCACTGTCACACAGCGCATTCAAGTTGGAATTCACGATATCCGATATTCTTGAAAAAATGCCCATGTCTCTCTCCTCTTATACGATTTCGGTACCTGCTCGCTCCGCCAACTCGGCGCAGTCGAGCGCTGCGAGCTCAGGCGTCACGCCCCCTGCCTCGCGCTTTTCAATACATAGGGCGTAGTCGCTGGGCGCCTCCTCGCTGACCACGGTCACCATGCCGCAGCCTGCCATCAGCATCACACCCGTCACCATCGCGCCAATCATTCCGGCTCTGGCCACGCCGGGGTTCCGTTCCATTACCTGCGCATCAACTCGCATAGCGCTGCTCCCCTTCCACACCTGATGCCGGCTGATTGGGGGTGACGTAGCGGCCCGCCAAACTCCGGCCCAACCAATAAGCGCCCTCCACTGACGCCGTGACTAAGCCAAAGGTCGCCGCTGCTCTGGCCGGCCCGGCGAATACCGCCACGGCACTGCAGACAAATAACACCGCCATGTAAACCAGCGCTCTCTCGTCGATAACATCCATTTCATCTCTCCGTTGTTTCATGATGACTTGCTTCCCTGTCTCGTCAGGCCGTTTGCACCTGCACATCACTGGTATAGCGACAGACGTGCCAGAAAGGGTTTTATGCTTAAAATCATAGGGTTACCTACAATTGGCGACGGCCAAAGATCATATATAGGGTATTTTAACCTTTATAAAATAGTGTAACGCACCTTTATAGGTATATATTTCACCCATGAACCCACAAGCCCCAAACATTATTGGCGAATCCCCCCAGCTCGCCGCTGCGTTGGACCACATCTCCAGGCTGGCGGCCATTGACCGCTCGGTGTTGATCATTGGTGAGCGCGGCACGGGCAAGGAATTGGCTGCGGAGCGCCTGCATTACCTATCGCCCCGCTGGGACCAGACCTTTACCAAAATCAACTGCAGCGCCATTGCCGAGACCCTCCTTGAAAGCGAGCTTTTTGGCCACGAGGCGGGGGCGTTTACGGGGGCGACAAAGCAGCATATTGGGCGTTTCGAGCTCACCGATGGCGGCACACTTTTTCTAGATGAACTCGCCACCATGTCGCTGCGTCTGCAGGAAAAACTGTTGCGGGTGATTGAATACGGCGAGTTTGAGCGAGTTGGCGGCCAAAAGACTTTACAGGTGGATGTCAGGTTGGTGTCGGCCACCAACGCCGATCTGCCCTCCTTGGCCGACGAGGGGCTGTTTCGCTGGGACTTGCTCGATCGGCTCAGCTTCGACGTGGTCCATCTACCCCCGTTGAGAGAGCGCGACGACGATCTCTACGAATTAGCGCAGCATTTCAGCGTCCGGATGTGCCGCGAGCTCGGCTGGGATTACTTTCCGGGTTTTAGCGACGCTGCGATCCGGCAGCTCAGCGCCCATCACTGGCCCGGCAATATCCGCGAGCTCAAAAATGTGGTCGAGCGCTCACTGTTCAGGACGACCGACCCGGAGCGCCCGATCAAGACGATCGTGATTGATCCTTTTGCCTTGGCATCAGAGGCCACCGGGGAACACCTCAAGGACTCGGAGCAAAGAGAGGCAACCCGTTCGACCGAAGAAACCCCCGATTGGCCCATGTCTCTAAAGGATTTGCTCCGCAAAACGGAGCTCGATTGGCTTCAACGCGCGCTAGCAGCCTGCGACCAGCGTCAGAATGAAGCCGCCAAGCTGCTGGGGTTGTCTTACGACCAGATGCGCGCGCTGATGCGCAAGCATCATCAAACCACCCGGCCCGGCCGGCAAAAGAAAAAGCAGACATAGATCGAGGCGCTGGCCCCCACTGCCCCCAAGAGTAGCCGTTATTCTCCGGAGCGCGCAGCCATCACCGCGCGATACACATTCACATTGCCCTGTGCCATCGCAGAAATTGAGAACGAAGCGAGCATGCGCTCTCGCCCCTTAGCGCCAAAAGCTTCTGCTCGCTCCGGCTCTGACAGCAAGCGCTCGATGGCGGTGGTGAGCGCCCCGACATCACCCGGCGGCACCAGCAAGCCTGTCTGCTGATCAATCACCGCCTCTGGCATGCCGCCGGCGTCACAGGCGATCACCGCAATACCCGCAGAGGCGGCTTGCAATAACACCACACCGAGGCCTTCGGTTCGCGCCGGATGCACCAGAAAATCGAGACTCGGCAACACGTGCTCAAGATCCTCGACAAACCCTACAAGCTGAACATACCGATCCAGATCGAGGGTGCGAATTTGCTCCCTGATCGCCGACTCCGATGGCCCCTTGCCCATTACCAGCACCTGCAAAATAGGCCACCGCTGAACCAAATCAGACAGCGCCTCCAGCAAGACGTCGTGACCCTTGCGCGGAATCAGCTGGGCGGCGATACCGATCACCGTTGCGTCCTCAGGCAGATCAAAGCGTGCCGTCAGACCCGCTTTGTCTGCGGGCTGTTGAAACCGCTCCCAATCCACGGCGCTCCGAACGCAGGACACCTTGTGGGGCGCCAACCCGTCAGCAATCAGCACATCACGAATCCCTTCAGAAATCGCAATCACGTGATCGTAAAGCCGGTATTTGGCAGCGACTGCCCAAGCACGTTCGTGGTTATCGACACGCCGAGACAAGACACAGGGCAAACCCAGTTTGCACGCCGCCAGCCCTCCCCAGATATCTGCACCGCGCCGGGAATGCACGTGAACCAGATCAACCTGATGCCGGGTCAATATCTTTACGATGCGTTTTGTCGCGCGCCAGTCAAGATCGCCCCGATAGGGAATAGCCTCAACTTCGATGCCGGCTGCCCGCGCCGCCTCACCCACTGCTGAGGGCTCAGGGCAAATCAGCACCGAGCGGACTGCCGTCTTGGACAGTTCCTCCAGCAGATACAGCACTTGCTGGGCGCCGCCGTAAAGGTGTGCGCCCAACTCAATATGGGCGACGCAGAAAGCCTTCGTATCGCTCATACAGACAGAGGACGTGCGCTGATCAAGAGAGGCCTATGCCGATACCCGCCTCAAGCCAGCTTTTCAGCGGCCACCCAATCGAGGGTGAGATTGAGCGCGGCGCCAAATTTTTCGATCAACTCATCGACATGAGTGGTCTCAATGATAAGTGGCGGACACACTGCGACGCGATTGCCGCCTAGCGGCCGAATGACCAGACCGTTGTCCTCTGCGGCCTTGGCGCAGAATTGACCCACCTTCATGCCATCAAAGGGCTTTTTACTCTCCTTATCCGCTACCAGCTCCACCGCGCCGATCATGCCGACGCCAGAGACCTCGCCCACCAGTGGGTGATCCGCGAACTCCCTGAGCCTGGCTTGCAGGTAATCGCCAACGGTCGCCGCGTGGTCAAAAATCTTGTCGCGCACATAGATGTCGATCACTTTACTTGCCACCGCACAGCCTAGCGGGTGCCCGCTGTAGGTATAGCCATGGCCAAACACGCCGACTTCCGTCGCCGATGCATTAATACAATCTGCGATGTCGCCCTGCACGATCGCGGCCGACACCGGCACGTAAGCCGATGACAGCGCTTTGGCGAGGGTCATCATTTGGGGCCGCATGCTCATTTTGTTTGCGCCAAAGTCAGTGCCTAGACGCCCAAAACCACAGATGACTTCATCATCCCAGAGCCAAATGCCGTAGCGGTCCAGTACAGCCTGAATCGCCTCGAAATACCCTTCCGGTGGCACGATCACCCCGCCTGCGCCACTAACCGGCTCTGCGATCATGGCGGCAATCGTTTCTGGCCCTTCGGCCAGAATCAGCGCCTCAAGCTCTTGAGCCCTCCGGGTAACAAACTCCGCCTCCGATTCGCCCTCACTCGCGCCCCGGTAGTAGTTCGCCGACCCGGTACGGAGCACGCCCAGCGCCTCAAAGGGCAATTGGAAGTGTACGTGATTGGTGGGAATGGCAGTCAGTGCCGCCGAGGCCAAAGTCACGCCGTGGTAACCCTGCTCCCGGGCTATGACCTTAATGCGATTTGGCTGGCCGGAGGCCTCCGCGTGGTAGCGGATAAGCTTCAGAAGTGTGTCGTTGGCATCAGAACCCGAGTTGCCCAGAAAGACACGACCATCCTGCATCGGCACCATCGCCGCCAGCTTATCGGCGAGCTCAATGGCAGACGAGTGGGTCTTCCCGCCAAACATGTGGCTGAAGCTCAACTCTCGCATCTGGCGTTGCGCGGCCTCAATGATCTCCTCGTTGCCATAGCCCAGCGCCGTGCACCATAGCCCGGCCATCCCCTCGAGGTAGCGCTTGCCCTGCTTGTCATAAATGTAGGGGCCCTCGGCTCGGGCGACCACCATGGTCTCGGACATCGCCGGGTTGGTGGTGGGGTAAATCATTGACGTCATCGGGATCTCTCCTGCTGCCTCTCTCTGGGGCAATCTTCAGTGCTCAAAGTGTATCGACTCAAGCCAGCACCCACTACTCCCCACTGGTGGTAATACCCAAATCACCCGCTATCGCTGCGGCCGGACTGATAGGCGGGGCGGAACGCACAAGAGACTGGCTAGCGCCGCCAACCGCAGGCCCACCAGGTAGCGCGGCGCTCCCTCAGGTGGCTTTGGTTTTTTCCTTGCCGCAGCGCGCGCAGCGAAAACGGGTAATCAGTTCGCCACGATGAACGGCAAAGGGGTCGCTGTTGACCGGGCGCCACTTGTGGTGCCCGTTCCGACAGAGTGTCTGGCTTGGTTTTTGTGGCTTCTCAAAACGCAGGATATCTGCCATGAGGCTTCAGCCTGCTGTTTTCGCGCGGCTGACCGCTTTCTGCCAGGACGCCAACCTCCGGCGCCGCGGGCCCGTTCCCATTCGGGAGGGAAACCGCTGATCGGCTCGCCACACCTTGCCCAGCGCCTCGGTGTCCTTCCAAATCCCAACGCCCAGCCCAGCTAGGAAGCAAGCGCCTGCGACGGTGGTTTCAATCACTTTCGGACGAATGATTTCTCGTCCCAGATAATCTGCCTGTAATTGCATCAACAGATTATTGGCGGCGGCACCGCCGTCGACTTTCAAGTCGACCATTCTGCGACCCAGGTCGCGCTCCATGGCTCGGAGGATATCGACGTTCTGTAGCGCCATGGCTTCAAGTGTGGCACGCGCGATATGCGCCGCACCCGCACCTCTCGTCAGACCTGAGATGACGCCCCGCGCGTCGGGATCCCAATAAGGCGCGCCCAAACCGGTCAAAGCCGGCACAAACTCTACGCCGCCAGCGTCGGGCACCTGAGACGCGAGCTTCTCGATGTCGGGGGCGCGCTTGATAATGCCCAGCTCGTCGCGAAGCCACTGCACCGCCGCACCACAGACAAATGCGCCGCCTTCAAGCGCATAGACCGGCGTCTTTTGACCGGCCAGTTGCCATGCGACAGTGCTGAGCAAGCCAGCATCACTGTGCATAAGGTCCTGACCGGTATTCATCAAGATAAAAGAACCCGTGCCAAACGTGCACTTGGCGGCCCCCCGGTCAAAGCCCGCCTGTCCAAACAAGGCTGACTGTTGATCGCCGGCAATGCCCGCGATCGGCACACCATCGGGCAGCCCGGGTACCCCCTGCGTACGGCCCAGATCGCCACTCGAGGGGATGATTTCGGGCAGCAGCTTTTTCGGGACATTGAACAGCTTGAGCAGTTCCGGATCCCAATCCAGCGTCCGGAGATTCATCAGTGATGTGCGTGAGGCGTTAGAGACATCGGTGGCATGCACCGCGCCCCCTGTCAGGCGATAGAGTAAGTACGAATCGATCGTGCCGGCAGCGATATCGCCACGTCTTGCGCGACCTCTGGCACCCTCAATGTCATTAAGCAACCAGCGGAACTTGCTGGCCGAAAAATAAGGATCGAGCACGAGCCCCGTGCGATCGCGCACCATGGGCTCCAGCCCCTTTTTGCGGAGCCCCTCGCAGAAACTGGCTGTGCGGCGGCACTGCCAAACAATCGCATTCCCCAGCGACTTACCGCTTCGGCGCTCCCACAGTAGCGACGTTTCTCGTTGGTTGGTGATACCAATACTCGCAACGTCAGCGGGCTTACAAAGCCCCTTGCGAAAGACAGCTCGGATACCTTTGAGGACCGATGCCCAGATCGCCTCCGGGTCGTGCTCCACCCAGCCCGGCTTCGGATAGATCTGGGGGAACTCGTAGTTGACGCTCCCGAGTAGCACCCCACGGGTGTTCATCACAGCAACCGTAGTGCCGGTCGTACCCTGATCGATCGCCAGAATCGCCTTCACAGGTAGCCCCGGTTACAAATCGACGATTCAGGCAGCCTCGAACCCTGAGATCGCTTTGATCTCAAGGTAATCGGTGAAGCCATGCGCGCCCCACTCACGGCCGTTGCCCGACTGCTTGTAACCGCCGAAGGGCACGTCCATGCCAGGCGAAGCACCGTTAATGTGGACGTTGCCCGCGCGGATACGAGACGCTACCTGTCGCGCGTGGTCGAGATCCTCACTCTGCACGTAACCCGCCAGACCATAAGGCGTGTCGTTGGCGATCTGGATCGCCTCTTCCTCACTGTCGTAGGGAATCATGACCAGCACGGGGCCAAAGATTTCCTGCTCCGCGATGCTCATGTCATTGCTCACCTCGGAGAATACCGTGGGTCGCACGTAATAGCCCCGGTCAATGCCATCAGGCAAGCCCGGTCCGCCGCAGACTACTTTTGCGCCCTCTGCGATGCCACCTTCAATAAGCGCCTGAATCTTGTCCCATTGAACCTTGGAAACGACAGGACCCATTGTTGTTGAGTCTTCAGTAGTTGGGCCAACCACCACGCTCTCGGTGACCTTGGCGGCGATGGCTTCGGCTTCGGACAACATCTCGCGGGGCACCAGCATGCGCGACGGCGCATTACAGGACTGCCCCGTGTTGTTATACATATGCATCACACCGCGGGTGACAGCTGCCTCCAGATCGGCGTCCGCGAGGATGATATTGGGTGATTTACCACCCAGCTCCTGCGTCACACGCTTGACGGTGGGCGCGGCGTTTTGTGCGACCAGCGAGCCAGCCCGTGTTGAGCCGGTAAAAGACATCATGTCGACATCGGGATGGCGCGACAGGGCCTCACCGACAGTGGGTCCGTCGCCGTTGACCAGGTTGAATACGCCCGCGGGAATGCCCGCCTCATCCATAATCTCTGCGTAGAGATAAGCCGACAGCGGCGCGATTTCGCTGGGCTTAAGCACCATGGTGCAGCCCACCGCCAGCGCCGGCGCGACCTTACAGCTGACCTGATTGAGCGGCCAATTCCAGGGCGTAATCAAACCGCACACACCGATGGGCTCTTTCACCACCCGATGCGGGCCCAGATCCTCAGTGAAGGTGTAGTTCTTCAAAATCTTCGCGGCTTCGGTGATGTGGCCCAATCCGGCATAAGCCTGCGCGGTGCTCGCCAATTTGATAGGGGCACCCATTTCCAGTCGAATCGCCTCAGCAATCTCGCCAATGCGGCGCTGGAAAATCTCTGCCATCCGCTCGAGCATTCCAACACGCTCCTCGACGGAGGTCTGGCTAAAGGTTTCAAACGCGGCCTTGGCCGCGGCGACCGCCAAATCGACGTCGGCTTCTGAGCCTAGTGAGATCGTGGCGCAGGCCTCCTCAGTGGAGGGATCCAAAACCTCCAGAGTTTTAGGTGTGACCGGATCGACCCACTGGCCGTTGATGTAGAACTGTGTGTACTTGTGCATGTTGCCCTCAATTTATCCAGTTATCGAAAACGTGAAACAGCCAGGCCACTATGGCAGCACTCGCTGTGGATGCATCCCGTCAGAATACCCCATAAATGGCGGATGAATGGAGTACCCCAGCAATTCCCTGACCCGCTCTGGGAGCGCAGCGGCATGCTCCGGCGGGACCGACAACAGCATACTCTCCAGAGGTCGCAGCCACCCCGCACAGTATTGCGGCGTGATAAGACAGCGCGCGGTATCCGACCGATTCGCCCCACCCCGATGCCAGAGATCGCCCCGGGCGATCATCAAGGACCCTGCCGGCATGATGACTTTTACAGCGTCCGGGTGCGCCCCCAGGTCGTCTGTCACATCCGCTTCCGTCACAAAATCCTGGTCCTTTAGCACCCCCGGGAACTCGGTCTCTGACCAGCGGTGGCTGCCCGGCAGCACTTCGGTGGCCCCGTTCTCCACCGTCGTATCGTCGAGCGCCCAAAAGGTCGATACGCCCAGTAAGTCATGCGGCGGCGTCAGTGAGGTGTGGCCATCGTCCGTGTGCCAGGGCTGGGCAGACTCACCCGGCTGCAAATGGATAGCGAGGCAGGCGGATAGCAAACAACTCTTCTCCAAATAGTATTCCGCCCAGGCCAGCGAGACCGGATGGGCCACCAACTCTGCAAACACCGGGTCCTTGGCCAGCATCGCGTAAATGCGATGGGTGCGCGTCCCCTCAAACACATTCCGGCCCATGGGCCCGTCATCGATCCAGGGCGCCAGCGCCTCTCGCTGTCGCTCAAGCTGAGCCGCGTCGAGCAGCTCGGGGATGACGCAGAAACCCTGCGTATCAAACATCTCTACCAATCGCGTGACGTCTTGTCCGTGCAACAACGGCGTCAGACGCTGGACCAAACCCTCCTGCGTCGCAGCTTTGTCGTGGCTAGATTGGATTTTGGATGCCTGCAAAGCGCTTCTCCCTGCCTGCTTTGTGCTGTGCCGAGATCTTCTTCATACTTCCGCTTTAAAAAACGTTCAGGGCAGGAAGATGAATCAAGCCGTCGATTTGGATGAACTCACGCTGTTTCGGGATATGGCGCGCCGCGCGTTCGAGCAGGAGATTACACCCCACTATGAGGCGTGGGAAGAGGAACGGATGGTGCCGAGAGCGCTGTGGAACCGCCTCGGTGAAGCGGGGTTGCTCTGCCCAGATATGGAAGAGCAATACGGCGGGGCAGGCACTTCACCCCACGTCACGCTGGCAATGATCGAAGAGCTCTCGGAGATGGGCTTTGGCGGCTTTGCGTCCAGCTACGGTATTCACAACAACATCATCGCGCCCTACCTCAGCCGACATGGCACTGAGGAGCAAAAAATGCACTGGTTGCCGCGCATGGCCAAGGGCGAGGTCGTAGGGGCACTGGCGATGACCGAGCCGGGAGCGGGCTCTGATGTGCAGGGAATTCGCACCAATGCCGTACGCGACGGGGACGAGTGGATACTCAACGGATCAAAGATTTTCATCACCAACGGGATCCACGCCGATCTGGTCATCGTGGCTGCCATCACGGACCCAGGTAAAGGCGCCAAAGGTACGTCCCTGTTTTTGGTCGACGCGCACAGCCCGGGGTTTGAAAAATCCAAGAAGATCGACAAGATCGGTCAGCACACCTCTGATACCGCCCTGCTGTTCTTCAACGATGTGCGTTTGCCGGCCGAGGCGCTACTCGGGGAGGAAAACCGCGGTTTCGTCATCATGATGGAAGAGTTACCCAGAGAGCGACTCGGTATCGCCGCGCAAGCGGTGGCCGCCTCGGAAGGTGCGCTCAACATCACTGCTCAGTATGTGCAGGAGCGCGAGGCCTTCGGTCAAAAGATTGGTCAGTTCCAGAATACGCGTTTCAAACTCGCTGACGTGAAAACCGATATCGCCATTAACCGGGCGTTCTATGAGCAATGTGCGCGTGAATACGCCGAAGGCACGCTGACACCCGACACGGCTGCCATGCTCAAGCTGGCCAGCTGCGAGATGCAATGCCGTGTGGCGGATCAGTGCCTGCAACTGTTCGGTGGCTACGGCTACACCTCGGAGTATCCGATCTCCCGTTTTTATGTGGATGCGCGCATCCAGACCATCTACGGCGGTTCTTCGGAGATCATGCGGGAGCTGGTTGCGAGATCGATTCTCGGTCGATAACAACTGGGGCAAGCGGCGCTGTAACGTCTCGTCCCTTTGGCCCACAGCGCGAGTCCGTCCCTTGCAGGGACGGGCATTCACTCAACTCACAACCCACCCTTCCGAGGACTGCTATGAGCCATCCTTCCTCTCGACGCCCCTCGCTGTTCATCTCGGCCTGCATTTGGGTCACTGCCACCCTCCTCGGCCACACCGGTCCCGCCACCGCAACTGAGGCCGAGCTTACGAAGATTATTGATGATCACTGGCAGTGGACGCTGGCGCAGTATCCAGAGCGGCGACTCGAGTACGGCGATCGGTCGGGTAATGACCAGTGGACAGACATGAGTCTAGATGCGTTCCAGAAACGCTACGAGGATGAGGGGCGGTTCGTTCAGCGCCTCGAGCAAATTGAACCCGCCACTCTCTCTGCAGACGCTCAGGTCAATCGCGCCATGCTGCTCAGGCAATTGCGAGACAACCTCACCGAATATGAAGACGGCCTGTACCTGATCGCCCTCGACATGCGGTCCGGCCCGCAGCATCGGCACAGCATGATTGACACCCTGCCCATGGAGAGCGCGCAGGATCACGAGGACTGGCTGAACCGGCTGCGCGGCTTGCCCGAGCAGTTGGCGCAATACCAAGCGCTATTGTCAGAGGGCATCAGCCGGGACCGAACACAGGCACAGATTGTAATGTCGCGCGTGCCGTCTCAAATCGCCAATCTCATCACCGATCAGGCGAACGAGAGCCCCTTTTATCGCGCCTTTGCAGCAATGCCGGAAGACATCGACCCCGACACCCGGGCATGGCTCCAGTCCGCTGCCGCGACGATTATTGAAGACCACGTCAATCCCGCCCTGCAGGCACTGCTCGCATTTTTAGAAAGCGATTACTTACCGGCCGCCCGACCGCCGGGCATTGGCGCCCTGCCCGGTGGCAAACAGGTCTATAGTCGTCTCGCGCAGCATTTCACCACCACGGATCTGACCCCGGATGAGATTCACGAGATCGGCCTGAGAGAAGTCGCACGCATCCGCGGAGAAATGGAAACAGTCATCGGCACCGTGGGTTTTGAAGGTGACATCGCCGCCTTTAACGCATTTCTACGAACCGATCCGCAGTTTTATTACGAAACACCCGAGGCATTGCTAGAGGGTTATCAAGCGGTCTCAAAGCGCCTCGACCCGGGACTCGTAAATTTATTTGGCAAGTTGCCTCGCGCGCCCTATGGCGTGCGACCCATCCCCGACGAAGAAGCCCCCGACACCACCACCGCCTACTACATGCGGCCCGCGATCGATGGCTCCCGGCCGGGCTGGTATTACGTGAATCTCTACCAGCCTGAAGTCCGCCCCAAATTCGAAATGGAGGTCCTCAGCGTGCACGAGAGTGTGCCTGGTCATCACTTGCAGATTGCGCTGGCTCAGGAGCTGACGGGGTTACCCGAGTTCAGACGCAACGGTGGATTCACGGCCTTCATCGAAGGATGGGGCCTGTACTCCGAGCGACTCGGCTACGACATGGGCCTCTACGAGGACCCCTACTCGCGGTATGGGCAACTGGTTTACGACATGTGGCGTGCAGTGCGGCTCGTGGTCGACACGGGTATTCACTACTTTGGTTGGAGCCGGCAAAAAGCCATTGATTACTTCATTATCAACGCCGCCAAAAGCGAAGCCGACATCATCAACGAGATCGACCGCTATATTGGCTGGCCCGGCCAGGCTCTGGCCTACAAGATCGGTCAGATGAAAATGCTCGAGCTGCGAGGTGAGGCCGAGACAGCGCTTGGCGAGGATTTTGATATCCGCAGTTTCCACGACCATATGCTCGGTGCTGGCGCACTGCCGCTCGATATACTAGAAACTCGTATGGATGCCTGGCTGGCGCAACAGCTCGCCGCCAGACCTTAGCCCTCACTTCTACTCGATTGAAGGACCCTGAAGATCGCTGCTCGCTTTAGGCCAGTTCGTCGAGTGAGTCAGCCAGTGCCTCAACCAGTGAGGTCATTTGCTCGCGCTGCATCACAAAATGGGGCGCCAGTTGAATCGTATCGCCGCCGTAACGCACCAAGAAGCCTTTCTCCCACATACGCATAGCCACCTCATAGGGGCGACGCATTGGCTCATCGGGATAGGCCTCTAAAGTCAGCGCGCCAGCAAAACCGTAGTTGCGCACATCCGCGACGTGGGGCTTTTCCGCCACACCTTCATGGAGCAGCGTCTCCCAGAAGGGAGCCTCCTCGGCCACTCGCGCGGGCAACTGGTCGCGCACCAATACCTCCAGTGCCGCCAGTGCCGCCGCACAGGCTACGGGGTGCCCGGAATAGGTGTAGCCGTGAGCAAACTCCAGCGCATAGTCCGGGCCGCCGTGAGCCATGAAGGTATCGTAGATTTCCGGGGTCGCCATCACCGCGCCCATCGGGACCGCACCGTTGGTGATCTGCTTGGCAAGGTTCAGGATATCGGGGGTCACCCCAAAGGCCTCCGCGCCGGTGTAAGCGCCGCAGCGTCCCAAACCGGTAATCACCTCGTCAAAAATCAGCAGAATGTCGTTGGCATCGCAGAGCTCACGCAGCCGCTGCAAGTACCCGACGGGGGGTGGAATCACGCCAGCCGACCCCGCCATCGGCTCTACAATCACCGCGGCGATGGTGGACGCGTCGTGCAGCGTAATCAGTTCAGCCAGCTCCTCGGCGAGATGCGCACCCTGCTCGGGCATGCCTCGACAGAAGGTGTTCTCAGGCAGCATGGTATGGCGAAGGTGATCAACCTCCAGAGACTGCCCGAAGGGCTTGCGGTTAGCGCTAATGCCCCCCACGGCTGTCCCACCATAGTTCACGCCGTGGTAACCCTTTTGGCGCCCAATAAAGCGAGTCTTGGCCGGCTGACCTTTCAGTCGCCAATAGGCGCGCGCCATTTTTAGAGAAGTGTCCGCTGACTCGGATCCCGAGTTGGTAAAGAACGCGTAATTGAGGTCGCCGGGCATAAGCTGCTTCAATTTGTCTGCCAGCTGAAACGCAGCGGGGTGACCAAATTGAAACGGCGGCGCGAAGTCGAGCGTCTCGA
>JADHQF010000016.1 GCA_016778085.1 Luminiphilus sp.
ATGATCACCCTAACCGAAACGATCGAGGTACCACGATCGGTAGCAAGCTGCTTTCGCTACGTCGCCGATTTCAGAACCACCGTAGAATGGGATGCCACTGCGGTAGAAGCGAGCAAGCTCACCCCGGGACCGATCGACGGGGGCTCTCGGTTCTCCGTGCGTTGCAAGGCGGGTCGTGGACATCTCAATTTAGCCTACGAGATCACTGAGCTCACTCCCTGGCAGTGCCTGATTCTGGAGGGTCGCGGTCGCTGGTTCACCGTTAAAGACGTCATCACCTTTGAGTCCCTCGGGGATAACCTCACGCGCATTCACTACGTCGCAGAGTTCACATTTCCAACCGGATTACAGCGGATGGCAAAGCGCTTTGAGCCGGGCTTCAAAAAAATGGGGCGAGCGAGCCTGAAGGGCCTTGCCACAGCGCTGAGGGACGACAATCCCCCGCCCGAGGCCTCACAGGACACACTCAAAAGAGACGGCAGGCTCACGACTGCGCTGACATGCTTCACTCGCTATGGGTACCGCAGGGGGCAGAAAGCTTGGCGGCCCATGACCGCTGATATGACCGGCAAGCATGTTGTGCTGACCGGCGCTAATGCCGGACTCGGATTCGCGACCGCAGTATCTCTACTGGAAGCTGGAGCAGCACTCACCGTGGTCATCCGCGACCCCGCCAAAGCAGTAGCCATGCAACACGCATTAAAAGCAGAGACTGGCAGAGAGGCAGATCACGTCGAATTCGCTGATTTGAGTTTGCTAACCGAGGTCTCCGCGCTGTGTGAAAGATTGCATGCACGAGGGCAATCAATTGACGTGCTGATTAACAACGCCGGCGCACTCTTCAACGACTACGCCGAAACCGAAGAAGGTATTGAACGCAGCGCCGCCCTGTTACTGCTGTCGCCCTGGAAACTCACCGAATCACTGCTCCCCCTTTTGCAGGGCCACGCGCGAGCGGCCCGCGTCATCAACGTGGTCTCGGGAGGCATGTACACCCAGAAGCTGCGGTGCGATGAACTGATCATGACAGCAGACAAATACAACGGCAGCGTCGCCTATGCGCGAGCTAAACGGGCCCTCACTGTGCTCACTGAACTCTGGGCCAAGGCATGGGCAGAGCAAAACATTGCGGTCAACAGCATGCATCCAGGCTGGGCCGATACGCCGGGCGTACAAACCGCGCTTCCAGGGTTCCGCCGCGTAACAAAACGTGTGCTCCGTTCACCCGCCGAGGGCGCAGACACCATTGTCTGGCTGGCCAGAGCCACCGAGGCCGACCAAGTCAGTGGCAAATTGTTCCTGGACCGCGAGCCGCGCACCACACACCTGCGAACCCGCACAAAAGAGAGGCCCGAGGAGAGAACTCGTTTGCTTGAATGGCTGGCCGAGACCTTCAGCGGATTGAATTTAAACGACAAGGGTTGAGCGCGCACATGTGAGCCGTTAGTGTCGCAGGCAAATCTCCAGACGGGACACATCATGAATAACGCAATCGAACACTTCGAGCCCAAATTTGAAGACGCAGCGATCGAAGATGCCATTCAGCGACTGACACAAACGCGCTTCCCCAATGCGGAAACCGTGGAGGATTGGCAGCAAGGGGTACCACTCAGTTATTGCCAGGAGCTGGTGCGCTATTGGCGCGATGAGTACGACTGGCAGCGCGTCCCATCCCTACTGAATCAGTACGACAACTTCATTACTGAAATTGACGGGCTCGAGATCCATTTCCTTCATATCAGGAGCCCTCATACGCAGGCCCAGCCCCTGCTCATCACCCATGGCTGGCCCGGATCGGTGCTGGAGTTTCTCGATATCATCGGCCCACTCTCCGACCCGACGCAGCACGGCGGTGATGCAACGGATGCTTTCCATCTGGTCATTCCCAGCCTGCCGGGCTTTGGCTTTTCCGGTCAACCAGCATCTCCAGGAGTAGGAGTAGAACGCATTGCCGCTCTCTGGGATCAATTGATGCTCCGACTGGGCTACGAGCGCTACGTTGCCCAAGGGGGTGACTGGGGCTCATTGGTAACCCACGCCGTGTTACTGCATCCAGATACCCACTGTCTCGCCGGTCACGTTAATTTACCAATGGTAGTGCCGGATGAGCACACCATGAGTGGCACCGACCCCGCCGAGCAACCCACGCTCGCCGCCGCAATGCACTACCAGGAGCATGAGGCTGGCTACTCCAAACAGCAGAGTACCCGCCCGCAAACGCTTGCCTACAGCCTGGCTGACTCTCCGGCAGGACAAATGGCCTGGATCGTCGAAAAATACGCGACCTGGACCGACTGCATGCGGGACGGCGTCCGCCACCCGGAGAACGCCATCGAGAGAAATGCCCTGCTGGACATTGTTACCCACTACTGGATGACCAACACCGGCGGTAGTAGCGCAAAACTCTATTGGGAGAGCTTTACCGAAGGGGACTATCGCCCTATCGCACTACCCATCGGCCTATCGATATTCCCCAAGGAGCTGTTTGTGTGCACTGAACGCCTGGCGCGAACGCGTTACCAGCAGCTGGTGACGTTCAACGATCAACATGAGGCAGGTGGCCACTTCGCATCTTTGGAGCAACCCGAGGCACTGATCGGCGACATCCGGGCATGGCGAGCCACCCTTCAGGAGCAGAGACTCATCTGATATGACTACCGAAACCAGCTCCTATGACCCCGATTCTCAGGAAGCAACCTATTGGCGCGCCCGGCAGCGGCTCGCTAGCGCAACACGGGCACTCAACGAGAAACTGGTCAGCACTGATATCGACCCTGAATGGGCCGCCGCACTCACAGAAAAAATTGAAGGCCTCACGGCGGAACTGAGCCAAGCCCACCAAGTAGACGGCCTAATCGATATGGCGAAACGCGGCGAGCGCGGCACTATCGACGACGTGATGGGCGAGCTCGTCAGCGTGGGAGGCAGAAGCCACCCCTGCTCACCAGAATTACATTGGCAAGAGGCGTCGAATCGAATTACGGGGACGGTGACGTTCAGCCAGGCCTTTGAGGGCCCGCCCGGTCACGTACATGGCGGCTGGGTAGCCGGCGTTCTCGATCACATCATGGGTATGACCCACGTGCGAACTGGCCACCCCGGCATGACGGGGGGACTCTCTGTCAGATATTTGAAACCCACGCCACTTAATCAGGTGATTGAGGTCAGCGCCGAAGCAAGGGACCTCGACGACAAACGTACCGAGGTGAAGTCGGCCATGAGCTGTGGGGACACCACCACCGCGACGGCAGAAGCCATCTTCCTTCGAGTCGATAGGGAGAAGTTCGGGTTCGGCAGCGCCTGAATCGCTATAGCCTGGCGTAAACCGTGGCACCGTCAATCACGGTGCGATCGACTTTGATGCCCCGAATATCCTCAGCTGTTAGCGGGTTCTCCGAGAGCACCACCAGATCAGCGCGCTTACCTGGCTCAATAGAACCAATCTCATCATCCATAAAAACTTGCCAGGCCGCGTCGATAGTCACGGCCCGCAGTGCTGGCATGCGCCCAATACGCTGCGCCGGACCAATCACGACGCCTCCCGTACTCTCCCTCTCCACCTGGCTCCATACCGCCTGTAAAGGCAGCATAGGGGTCACCGGTGTGTCCAGATGGGAACTGAAGCGAACGCCCGCATCTAACGCCCAACGTGCCGGGCTCATATTGGCGGCCCGCTCCGGACCCATGAAAATGGCGGCGTGACGATCACCCCAGTAGTAGGTGTGGGCGGAAAAAAAGCTGGGCGTCACCCCTAGCTCGGCCATGCGATCGATTTGATCCCTGCGTGTCATTTGCGCGTGGATAATCAACGGCCGGGCCTCTGGCCAGGGATGGGCCGCCATCGCCGCCTCGATCGCATCAAGACCGTCGTCTATTGAGGCGTCGCCATTGCAATGGATAGCAACCGGAATCCGCCGCTTGTATAGCGCTTCGACCTGACGGAACAAATCGTCACGCAGTACCGAAGGGTAGCCCCGGTAGCTGGCGTCACCCTTGAATGGCACGTAGTAAGGCTCGCTGAGGTAACCGGTATAACCCTGAATACTGCCATCAGCGATGATCTTTACCCGCGGCACCCTGACTCTTGCTCCTGCGAAATCGACGAGCGAGCGCTCTCCACTAAGCAGGCTCTCGCCCACTTCTTCAAACAACGGAAACAGGGCAACGCGCTGGGAGAACTGATTCAGGCCGCTTAAGAAACCCAGCAATTCGGCCACCGCTGAAGGCATACCGCCCGCTGAGGCCGTCGTCACACCTACTGCCAAATATTCTTTCGCCGCCTGAGTCGTCATGCGCAGGCCATCCATGACCCCTAGATCGAGGGTGTGGTCCCAAACGGCGCGCGCGGCGGTCTCCTCCAACACGCCATTCGGCCTCCGTCCGTCAGCCGAAGCGGGGTCACGTACGATCACACCCCCCTCAGGATCCGGGGTAGACTCATCGATGCCCAATACCGCCAATGCGGCAGTGTTGACCACCGCAAGATGGCCTGACACATGCACCACCGCGACGGGCCGGTCCCGACTGACCCGGTCCAGATCATCGCGGGTCGGGTGGCGTTTCTCCCGCAACAGCGTGTCATCGTAGCCATGACCGACAACCCACCCGTCCGTTCGCTTCAATGCAAAATCACTCAGCCGCGCCAGCAACTGCTCGATATCGGTGACGTCACCGATGGGTGGACTGTTGAGATCGACTGAAAACACAGTCTGCCCCGAGCCGGGGAAATGCCCATGAGCATCGACAAAGCCCGGCATGAGCGTCCTGCCCCGCAAATCCACCACCTGCGTGTCATCAGTGGCCCTGGCCAGCATGGCCTCTGAGCCCCCTACCGCCTCTATTATCCCGTCGCGCACGCTCACGGCCTCAGCGATGGCGTTATCCGAATCCATGGTCAAGACCGTGCCATTGACATAGATCTCGTGGTGCGGCGCCGCAATGGGACGCGTGACAATCGCGAATAGCACAGCAAAACCGCCGACTAAAGCTAATAAAATCGGAATCGTTACGCGCCAATTCATAGAATGTTTCTCACGATATTTGTGATGGCTCAGTAATGCGGAGGGGGCGGTTCGTGGGAATCTGCGGCCACCTCATCGAGGCGGGCGCCTTGGTCCTTGAGTTGCTGCTGAAGGCGATCGATCTGCCGCTCCAAACGCAGTATGTGTTGCTGCTGGGCAGCCAAAGCCCCATCTAGCGCCTGCACCGTATCCTCAACAAACGCGATCTGCGCCTCAAGTGCCGCTACGTCCCCCATTGATTACCCTCTCAAGCAGACAACCTACGAGTGCTAGTATAAAACGAGCGCAGCACCCTCAGGAGCGCCGCAGTTCAGAAACATCGCCGTTAAGGAGAGCCCTTTGGCCCGACCACGCGACAGTCAACCGGTTTACAGCACAGACGGGGGCCGGTTGTGCCCACAATGCCAGCGCCAGTTGGTCAAATGTGTCTGCGGCAATGCGAGACCCCGCGCAGCCGGCGACGGCGTGGTGCGTATCAGGCGAGAGACCAAGGGTCGGGGTGGCAAGGCCGTCACGGTCATCGCAGGGATTCCCGAAAACCCCGAAACCCTCAAAACAATCTGCAAACAGCTCAAGCAACGATGCGGTGTGGGCGGCGCGGTTAAGGGCGACACCCTCGAGATACAGGGTGATCAGCGCGCCACCTGCCAGGAACACCTTAAGAAGATGGGCTACGAGGTGAAACTGTCAGGAGGCTGACTCGGCCATTCGCAGCAGGGTTTTGTGTCCAGTTTTGCGCGCCCCGTAATCTTTGACCGCCTCCACGGTGATCGCCTCTGCCAGGCTGATGCGAGAGGAGTAGTGGCTGACAAAAGTGGTATCAATCTCGTCCAGCACACGCTTCTGCATTCGCGCTGCGACTTCGGGCCCTGCCCGCTTCATAAACGGCGTCAACAGCCACCCGCTCACAGACCACACCCACCCATAGCCTCTAGTCAGCTCGGTCGCGCCCAAATCTAACTGCCCGTATATATAAGCCTGCTTCGGCTCCTCAGAACCATATCGCGACCAGGGTCCGGTCTCTGCTGCGGCAATTTCCATCGCGGTCAGAATACGATTCACACCCCTCCCCCCGCCAATGGCATCGAAAGCGAGAGTCGCACCGGTCGCCACTAACGCTGCGATCAAATCCTTCATAAAGGCTTCAGCCTGACTATTTAACACCCACTCCGCCCCCATGGACTTCAGCAGCTCTACCTGCTCATCGGAGCGCACAATGTTCACCAGCGGCACATCATCGGCCTGACACAAACGCAACAGCATTTGCCCCAGATTGGACGCAGCGGCGGTGTGCACTATTGCCTGCTGACCTTCCATCAACCGCGTTTCCATGAACCCCAAAGCGGTCATCGGGTTGACAAAGCTGGAGGCTGCCTGTTCTGCAGAGATGCGGTCAGAAAAGGCCATGCACTGGGCTGCGGGTAGGCAGCGATGACCCGCATACATCTCGCCGCCAAACATGCCGACGCGCTGCCCCATGAGTGCCTGCGCGGCGTCACTGCCACCCGCAGCGATGACGCGCCCACTGCCCTCGTTACCCACGGCCATCCAGTGGCCAACTCGCGGGGCCATCGCGCGCATCGCGGCCTCAGGCACATCCAACAGCACTGCGGGCTGACCATCCCGCTCTGCCGCGCGCACGGTGCTCAAGTCTGCCGCACCGAACATCAGGCCAAGATCCGATGGATTAATGGGTGCCGCCTCAATCTCAACAACCACCTCGTCCGGACCGGGTTCGGGCAGCTCTACCTCAACCAGAGTGCATTCCACTGTGCCATTGTCGTGAACACAGGATTGCATTTGTATCGTTTTCATCAGTCTCTCCTCACCCGATTATCTTCACCGTAACCGGACTCTACATACGGGTTTAAAAAGTCGGCTCATCACGGCCGTCAATAGAGTCCCTCGCGCTCAGCTGTTGTCAGCAAGCTGACCGGCTGTTCCGCTCTCGTCCGGTAGATCACAAGGTAGGCCAACACGGCTTGAACATACTCCCGCGTCTCGCCGAAGGGTATCGAGTCCACCCACTGATCAACCGCCATATCTTTCTCCGCCCAACGCATCACTCGACTCGGACCCGCATTGTAGGCCGCAAGTGCCTTGACGCGATTACCTTCAAAGCGCGATAGCAAATCCGCGTAATACGTCGCGCCAAGCGCGATGTTGGTTGCGGGGTCGTAGAGCGAGCTAGCACCGCCGTAAACTTCTTTACGATCATTGGCTACACTGCGCGCAGTCGCCGGCATCAGCTGCATCAAACCCCGCGCGCCCACTTTAGAGCGTGCCCTCGAATACAGCCCGCTCTCTCGACGCGCCACAGACAAAAGCTCATAGGGATCGACCCGGAGGTCTTCGGCCACTGACTGGAAGGTTTGCCAGTAACTGCGGGGGAAACGCAGGTCGAGGCGATCCCAGGAAGCACCCGCATTGGCCGCGTCAGTGGCCAAATCCGGCCACCCTCTCTGCAGAGCGATCTCTCCAAGCCTTGCCCGCTCGGCTCGCGGCATCTGATTGAGCGTATGACGCCATTGCTCTTTGGCTTGCCGCCAATCACCCAGCGCCATCAGTTCCTGTGCACGCCCCACCCCCAACCGGACCGGCGCGGCAAAGGCGGGTAGCGGCGTGGTGGATAAAGCCGCGTTGAGTTCGTAAGTTTTCGCCAGCCGATCCGCCGCCAGGAAGCCGTGAAAGCTCCTCTCAGTCGCCAGGCGCTCCCAGAGCGGCTGCGTATCGCTTCCACCCAGCGAATCGAGACTGCGCGCCGACCAATAACGCCATCGATCTTGGGAGCGGAGGTCGGACGACAGCCACTCGAGTCCCGTTTGCACTGCCTCCCAGTCACTATTGCCGATCGCATTTCTGAGCCAGATAACCGTCAGATCATCGTCGCGGAGTGCCGCGACCTGCGCATCTACCCACTCAGGCGGCGCCGGTGAGCGCTCGGCGAACAAACTATGACGCACGATGGCAGACGTTACTGTCCGCAAATGAGTCTCGTCAAAAGAGCCGTCCTCTCGCACACTGCGAAAAGTTTGATAGGCCCGTGCAGGGGAAAGCTGAGCGAGGCGCACTACCCCCGCAACAAGAATGTCAGCGTGGCGGGCGCTACTCTGGTGATGATCGCCTTCGACCCTCGAAGGCCGGCGATACACCGCGGCCAACTCATCGAGGTCCCTTCGTAGCGGCACACTGGCGAAACGCTTGACGTAACGAATCAAGTGCCCATTTTTGGTGTCAAATGCCTTGAGCGCCCGGGACCAGATAAGAGCGTCCTTGAGCCCTTGCGATGCGATCCACCGATCGAATAAGGGGTCACAAGCATCGTCCTGTGAAAAGCCGACATCCCAGAGCGCCGCAGCGCCTTGAAAAGCCTGTTCTCGGTCGTCCGTAGCCAGCTTTGCCCGATAGTAATAACACTGTAATTCGGGCATTTCAGGTACGTCGTCCAGCACGCCCAAAAAGGATTGCCAGCGTCTGTCTTGCGCCTTGTGTCGGAGATACGCCACCAGAAAACGGCCGGCGAGGGGCGTGCCCTGAGCTGAAGCCATAAACAGACGCGCCTCTTCGGCGGTCATGTCGTGAAGCTGACCCAGCTTGATGGAAAAATCGAGATCAATCTCGAGCGGGTAATCTGTCAGCTTAGCCCGCATATCCCGATAGCGTTTCCCCGCGCCGGAATCGAGCTCTGCAGATGCTTTCTGATACAGCGCGCGCTGCTCGGCCCACTGCTCGGAGGTTGGCAGCCAGTCGATTTCCGCCGCCGTCCTCATTGGCATGCCGACTGACAGCAGCGCAGCACACAACATAAAGACGGTACGGGATGGGACGGCGCCACACAGCGACAATGAGCGTAACGATTTCACGGGCGCAAGAATGGTACGGAACGCTCTCCTTTTCAATCATAAACGGTTAGCATTTAGCGGAGTTTGTTGCAGCGACAAAAAGCATGACGGCAGAAGGGATTCGCCTTACCCAATACAGTCACGGAGCAGGATGCGGCTGCAAGATCGCGCCGGACGTGCTGTCGCGAATTTTGCAAGAGACCCGTGACGGAACCTCTCACGACACGTTTCCGTCATTACTGGTAGGGCATCAGTCGAGAGACGACGCCGCGGCGGTTATTCTTGACGAGGATCGAGCATTGCTCTCCACGACCGATTTTTTCATGCCGATCGTGGACGACCCCTATGACTTTGGCCGCATCGCGGCCACCAACGCCATATCGGACATTTACGCGATGGGAGGCACCCCTCAAGTGGCGATCGCCATTCTGGGATGGCCGATCGATAAATTGGCACCTGAAATCGCGAATCGGGTTGTCCAAGGAGGCCGGGATGTTTGCGCGCAACTGGGGTTCCCGCTTGCTGGCGGTCACAGTATCGACGCCCCCGAGCCGATTTTCGGCCTCGCCGTCACCGGCACAGTGGAGCGCGCACACCTCAAGCAAAATAGTGGCGCCTGCGCTGGCGATCTCTTGATTCTGACCAAACCACTTGGGATCGGCATTCACACCACCGCAGAAAAACAGGGCAGGTTGGAGGCGGCCCATCGAGGTCTCGCAACCGAGCTGATGTGTCAAGCCAATCGGGTGGGCGCACTACTGGCAAGGCTGGAAGGCGTGAATGCGCTCACCGACGTGACGGGTTTCGGACTGGTGGGTCACCTGATGGAAATGTGCTGCGGCGCGAACCTCTCCGCAGTTATGGACTCCACCAACATACCGGAGTTACCGGGGCTCGATGACTATATCGCGCGGGGCTGTGTGCCCGGTGGCACGCAGCGAAACTATGAAGCTTTGAACCACGCTCTGCCCGCCCTCACCGCTCGGGAATTGGCAGTGTTGTGCGACCCCCAGACCAGCGGGGGCCTGCTGGTTGCTGTGTCGCCCGACGCACTCAGCGGCGTGCAACGATTACTTCAAGAGCAGAAACTGCCGAGAGCCGTAGTGGGATCACTGACACCCAGCGACAACGGCAAGCCGGCAATCCGTTTGCAGACAGGATGGCCGAGATAGACGATCTCGAAACCTTGTTACGAGATGATACGCCGCTCATCGACGCGCGCTCGCCCGTGGAATTTGCCAAGGGCAGCCTCCCAGCAGCCATCAATCTGCCCCTCATGACTGACGAGGAGAGAGAAGCCGTCGGGACCTGTTACAAAGAACAAGGGGCAGACGCTGCGGTTCGGCTGGGCCACGAGCTGGTTGCCGGAGACTTGAAGGAGCAGCGTGTCGGGGCCTGGAAGACATTTGTAGCGCAGCATCCAAACGGCGCGCTGTTTTGCTTCCGAGGAGGCATGCGGTCAGAAATCGCCCAGAGATGGCTCAAGGATGCGGGCGTGGACTATCCCCGCATCAAGGGGGGCTATAAGGCGATGCGGCGCTGGTTGACTGACTCCACGGATCAGTTCATCGAGAAGACACCACTGCTGTTGCTCGGGGGCCCCACTGGCGCCGCAAAAACACGCATCCTCAACGAGGGCAATGCAGGAGCACCCATCCCGGGCAGCGTCGACCTAGAAGGGCTGGCCAATCACCGCGGCTCAGCCTTTGGCCGTCGGGTAACTGAGCAGCCCACGCAAATCAGCTTCGAGCTGGCACTTGGCGTGCAGCTGCTCAAGCATCGCCACGCCGGCCATCAAAAACTGCTCTTGGAGGACGAGGGCCGCTTGATCGGGCGCTGCGCCCTGCCCCTCTCGCTTCAAGCAGCGCGCCACGAGGCCGACTGGGTACAGCTTGATGCGACCGTTGATGCGCGGGTAGAGCATTCTTATGAGAACTACATCCTTCAGAATCTCGAGGAGTTGATGATTCAGGACGCCGCCCGGGGCTTTGACCATTTTGCGACAGGCTTACTCGAATCCCTTGAGCGCATTCAAAAACGGCTTGGCGGGCAACGTTACGCGGAACTCAAAGCCGTTATGCAGGACGCGCTGGCGGCACACGAGCGCGGGAATCCCGAGACACACAAAGCGTGGATCAGCGAGCTACTGACCGGTTACTACGACCCCATGTATGACTACCAAATGAACAATAGAACTAAGCCGCCCCTTTTCAGAGGTACCGCGCAAGAGGTGGTCGAATACCTTTTACAGAGCGAGGACGCATCACTCCTAGGCCAAGGGCCGCATTGAGTAGCGCCACAAGCACTTTAGGATAAAATGAAGCGCTCTCCCTGTAGTTAAACAGGATATAACTACCGCCTCCTAAGCGGTGATTCCAGGTTCGAGTCCTGGCGGGGAGGCCAACAATCCTGTCCTACTCCACTCCCTAGAGCGATCGCAAATTCCCATGATCAAACTTGTTTATTGCCTCAGAAAACGTGACGACATCGACATCGACAGCTTTTATCGCTATTGGCTGGAGGAGCATGGGCCACTGGTTAAGTCTGTCGCCGATGCGATCCGCGCGAGTCGCTACGTGCAGAGTCACACTGTTCTGCCTGAGCTGAACGAGCTCATGATTGAAAGCCGCGGCTTGCAAACGCCCTATGACGGAGTGACCGAGGTGTGGTGGGAGACAATGGCCGCGCTTGAGCAGGGCATGTCCTCACCGACGGGCGTCGAGGCACAAAGAAAATTGATTGAAGACGAGGCGCGGTTTATCGACTTCAGCCAGTCACGGGTATTCATGACTGAAGAGCATCAGATTTTTTAGGCGTTAGACTGGTGCGCCACAAAAAAAGATCCGCACAAATTAGAGCAATGCACTCGTAAGATCCTTTGAAACATCACGGCTGTGGGGCGACGAGACATCCGAAGATGGATGAAGACGGTATATAGGGCCTCATACGACTTTTCTTGGGCACTGCCGTTTCGACCATGACTGACACGCTGACACTTCACCACCTCGAGTACTCCCAGTCCTTTCGCGTCTTGTGGATGCTGGAGGAGCTACAGGCCCCCTATGACCTGGTGGTTTACGACCGTGATGCGCGGACCATGGCGGCCCCCGACGAGTACAAGGCGCTCTCCCCGCTTGGCACCGCACCTGTCATGACATGCGGGGGCTTAGCGCTGGCCGAAAGTAGCGCGATCATGGAATTTATTCTCGACAGATCGCCGCATCAAAACCTGAGACCCGGACCTGAGTCACCGGATCGCACGCGTTACCTGTTCTGGTGGCACACGGCACAGGGATCAATGATGCCTCTGCAGTTGATGACAACAGTCACCACGATTTCGCAAAAGAGCCTGCCCTTTTTCATGAAGCCCTTCGTCAAGCTTTACATCAAGGGATTGAATGATCTGTTCATTCAGCCGCGCTTGAATCGCATACTCGCGCAAGCAGAAGCAGATCTCGGCACCGCACCCTGGTTCGGCGGACAGCACCTGTCAGCCGCAGACTTTCTTATTGCATACAATATGATCGTTGGCGCCGAGCGCGACATGATTACCGACACTGATCATCCGCGATGCATGGAGTGGGTCGCACGAATGAAAGCGCTACCCAGCTTCGCGCGGGCCACCGAAAAGGATGGCCGCGAAAGCATGGCACTCACCTACTGAGCCGCTTAACGACTGACCGCACTCGCGAGGCCCGCGAGTCGCACCATACACTGCAGGCTCAGTCTCCCGCAGCTAAATACTTGGCCAGCGTCTCGTGGAAATGACGAATACGTAGCTCCTGATAGCTCGCCGTAATCGCCTTTCGGCTTTTAGACGCCATCAATCCTCGCTGCACCTCCGGTAAGTTACCGGCATCCTGATCAAACAGCGCGCCCAGCAACCCAAGCCCGTCAGCGTCGGCGTACTTCTGGTCGTAGTCGAGCCGGATGGTTTTGGCATCCGCTGGCCTTGGTTGATCGGCCGCAAAGCCGTCCAGCAAGTAAATATCCATGATGCAGCCATCCGGATTCATGCCATCCGGGCGATAGCGGTAGGTGATCTGACTCTGGAAGCCACCCCATGGCGCAAAGTTGGGGAACACCAGATAAAGAATGGAATCCATGGTCTCAGCATCGGTGACTGTTGCCAGCATCTCCGGGCTCATAAACTCAGCGAACTCCTCTCTGCGCACCGCGCCAATGGCCTGCCGGGATGTGATGGTATCTGCATCCAATCCCGTCAGTTCTTGCGCCCGCTCAAAACCGCCGGGCCCTGTCATCGCCTCGACCGATTCCTGCACGCTGTAACGATCGGCCTGCCCCGGATTGGGGATTCCCTGAGCGGTAATGGTGCGGCTCAGGTGGTCGTCAAACACGTCGTACTGGGAATTATCGCCGCCGGTAAAAGACAATATCTGCGGATGGGTTTGAATCGCGTGGTAAGACTCGATGAAGGCCTCCATCGCAATCTTCCAGTTGCATGCAATCTTCTTTTCAACGTGGAGCGAAACGTAACGATCTTCAGGGGTCCAACGTTGAAAGTGTTCTGTCAGTACCGAGGCGTATTGCTCGAAGGGTGGCGCATCCAGATCCATATTGATGAGCACCCAGCCACCCCAAGTGGTCACCTGCACTTCCGGGAGCGTCAGCTCTGCGAGCTGAGACTGGTCAAACTCCCAGTCGCAGTAGGCCTCCTTGAAGGTCCCGTCCAAATGCCAGCAGAAACCATGATAGGGGCACCGCAGCTCACGGCTGGTGCCTTTACCTGACTTCAACGCCCGGCCTCTATGCAGGCAAGAATTGTGGAACCCTTTCAGCTCACCCGACTCGGTGCGCACCAGCAGGATGGAATAGCGCGCAATGTCATAGACATAGTAGTCGCCCGCTTTCTGCAGCGCGGTCTCGCGACAGACCATCTGCCACACCTTCGGCCATAGGTGCTCGACCTCTTTCTCAAACACGCCGCGATCAGTCCACACGTCCGTGGCGATGATGTCGTTGGCGATGTTGGGCTGTGTATCCAGACGCAAAGCGTCCGGAACGCTGACCGCCTCCTCATTCAGCAATTCCTGATAGCTCGGAAAAACAGGCTTGTTCATGGGTTACTCCACAGCACGGCGCATCGTTGGCGTCACGCCACTTTATCAAAGGAAATGTGCAGATCCATCAAGCCGCGCAACAATACATTCGGGTGGTGCTTGAGCGAATTTTTCCCCTCTACCAAAGCCCAGTTGTCGGTGCGTCGCAACAGCGTTGTCATGGCAATCTGCAGCTCGGTTCTCGCCAGCTGCGCACCCAGACAAAAGTGAGTGCCCTGGCCGAACGCCATATGGTTATCGGCATTCTCCCGATCAACCTGCATGGCACCGGCGCAAGGAAAGACCGACTCATCACGATTCCCCGCTGCAAAACGCACCATCAGGAAGGACCCCTCGGGAATGGCCACGCCATCGATTTCCGTGTCCTCCGTCGCGCGCCGCCACATCCCTGAGGTTGGCGTCTCCAGTCGCAGAATCTCCTCGACCGCGGTGGGTATCAGGTCGGGATTAGCCCGCAGCTTTGCCTGTTCCTCGAGGTTTTCAATCAGCAACACGACGCCCCCGGCGATCGCGTTGGTCGACGTCTCGTTTCCCGCCACCAGTATCTGCTGAATCATGCCCAACGCCTCTGGCTTGGTCAGCAAACGGCCCTCATCAATCGTGTTGTTGGCGAGATCAGAGATGATGTTGTCCTCTGGTTGGTCACGCATGCGGTCAATGAGATCCGCGAAATAATGTTGGAATTCGACGATATCTTTGGCGTTCTGGATCTGCTGCTCCTCATCAGCGAGGCGGCCCAGCCTCGATGTGGAAGCGTCGGACCACTTCTTCAGCAAGGCAAGCTCGGAGCGTGGCACGCCCAGCTGGTCAGCGATGACATAAATGGGCAAGGGCACACAGAGCCGGTTGAGCAAGTCCACTTCTCCGTCGTCAATCCATTCGTCAATCAGCTGATCGGCTATGGCCTGAATATCTCCGCGCATGCCTTCGATTCGCTTATTGGAAAACACTTTGTTCACCAGATTGCGGTACACCCGATGCCGCGGAGGATCTTGGGTCAGCAGCGTCTCGACCATCTCATACCCCTGCTCATAGATGGCGGTAACATCCTCATTGGAAGAACCGGCATTGAGCAGCGCGCTGAAAGAGCTTGAGAACCGAGCGGGATCGCGAATAATTTCCCGAATGTCGTTGTATCGGGTCACAACAAAGACGTTGGTCCCAGGCATTTGCCATACAGGGGCTTCATCCTGTAACTGCTGATACACACTGAACGGACACTCCTGGACTTCCGGACTGAAGAAATCCAGCTCTGCAAGATCTACGCGGCTCATGACAGCGCCTCCTGTAAAATCAATTCTGCGGTGGGGAAAGCATCTTCGGTAAGCGCTTGGCGCTTCGCCTCAACAAACGAGGCAAAATCCCCCACCACGATCTGCCACACAAAATAGCGCTCTGCCCCCTCAATCTCCATAGCAAAGGGCGTAAAACCCATCGGTACGTAAGCAAAAGAGTCACCTGCTGCCGGGAAAAGGTGCTCGCGCTGAAAAGTCCGCACCGCCTCACTCTGGGCCTCCGGCACCATATCGAAAAACGCGACCGCGGGCTGCGTGATGGCCAGACGCCGCAAAAACTCAGCGGGGAAGAGCCCTCCCGTCCAGCGGGCATTGATCTCGGTCACGATCACCTCGTCGCCCGAGACGAAGTAGTCGATGCCGCAATTAATCCCTTCTTTGGCGACATGACCATGGTCACGCGCGTAGGCCCCCACCTGCATCAAAACTGCCTTGTGGGCCTCCGGCACCTCGAGCTCGGGTGAAATATAGTTACCCACCCACTTTCCACCGGCAAACAAAATTTGACGGACGTTACTGATACTGACGTCCTGCGGGGTGATCGTCAGATCCACCGTCATCTCCCGCCACTGACTGATGTCCAGTTTTTCCTGCAGCAGAATCTGCACAGCGTCGTCATATTCCACAATCTGATCGAGGCAGTCAGCGACAGAATCCACTGCAAAAACATTGCGGGACCCCGCGAGCCCCAACAACTTAACCATCACACCGTTCGGCAACTCCGAAAACATACGATCGGCCTCTCCTTCCCGAATCGCTCGCTTGGAATACACCTCGGTCCGGGGCACCGGCAGACCGGCTTGGGGAGCGTGCTCGGCAAAGTGCAGCTTGGAGTTAACGTTCCGGCTCACCGCCAATGCCTCAGGATCCTGATGCAGCGGCTCGTTACTGCCGCTAATCATGTAGAGGTTAGTTAAATCGACCTCCGGCAAAGAAGCGGCAACGCTCTCGTAGTAGCCATCAAGGGGGTGGAACTGCCACTGATCCGCAGGTACCGAATCGAGGCCCATGGCGGAGAACATTTCACTGTAGTGACCCAGCATCTCGCGCCATGACGGGTCCGTAAATGGGGCGCCCAACGCAACATGGTCATTTTTTTTACCGAGGCCCACCAGTGCGACCTGTAATGCGCAGGTGAGCACCTGATTCTCCTGATGATCAACCTGCTGCTTTGGCGTGAGGCTGGACAAGTCGTGATGCAGTGAGCAGTCGTCACCCGCCATCGCATACAACGTCGACGCGGACTGCTCAGGTATGAAGCTTCCCACTTTCATGTTCTGGTCCCTGAATTGATATTTGTTATTGTCGCGGGGCTATTTAAACATTTGTCAGACTTAGTTGGGTCAGCCAGACGTCAAAACTTTACCTCTTTCTGTCCTCGGCAGAGAAGCGCTTATCGCCGGAAAACAGATCTGCCGTCTGCCCCACCGTAGCCGTAGCACCGTCGAGATCCACCGGCGCGATCAGGCTGCTATCGTCATAGCGCGTGCTACCGACCCGCGTTGAAACAGGGTGATAAGAGATCTCCAGCGCCGGCAGTTCATCAGATGATTCCGCGCCATTGAGCCAGGAATTCAAGTCATGCGCGTCCAACAACACGGGCTGTCTATGGTGAATCTCAGTCAGTGCTTCGCTAGCGCTCTGGGTGACCACCGCGCAGCCGACACCGGACTGATACACACCCGCCATATAAAAAAGGCGCCCGCCGCGATGGTGGTACCAAGGCTGTTTTTTTGCACCAACACGCTGCCACTCATACCAACCATCCGTAAGCAAGGCACAACGCGCTAGATCACGAAAAAGGGGTTTGGCGTCCAATGTCTCAAACCGCGCATTGGTAACAAAACGACTTGCCTTGGACCCGCCCATAGGAATACCCCAATGAACTGACGCATGATCACCGCTGTCCGTTTGAATCAGCACTTGAGACTGCGGGGCGATATTGAAACGGTCCGCACTTTGCAGTCCCAGCTCTGCAATAGCGGGCTTATTGGATACCGAGAGCGTATAGCGCCCGCACATTCTCAGACAGCCAGCCCAGCGGCTTTTGAGGCCATCGCACCCAATATGCGCTCATCTGCCGCCGCCAACTGCAGTTGCTCCTTGAGCGCGGTGAAGCCGCCTCCGGTAATCGTATCCATCTGCAATCCGGCAGCATGATTTTCCGCTAATCTCGGCGTCAACTCCTGCTCAAAGCGAGCCTCGAACTCAGACAGCAATGGCAACACCTCTTTTTCAGAGAAGCCTGAGCTCAAACACCTGAGCGAGTCGGCCAACTGGTCAGCAACCCGAAAGCAGGTATTCATGCCCATGCTGCGCGCAGGGTGCATCGCGTGGCGAGCATCGCCAATCAGTACCAATGCCCCCTCTCCTCGATAGGGCTCGCTTTGCTGAGAGACCGGTGGGTAAATCGCGCCAAACGTCAGCGAATCAAATGACACCCCCGGACACCACTCGGTCAGGCGCCTGTGCAAGGACTCCTCCGGCTCTGTCTTCCAGAAACCGATATCCTCCGGCGACACAGGAAAACCGACCTTGGTTCTCCCGCCGGTTCGCGGAATCAGCGAAACCATGCGCTCCTGCGCGAGGTAGACGTCCAGCGTTCGCTCATCTGAAACGCCCTGTTGACGACCATATAAGACGGCGATCGGGTACTGGTAACGGTGGCGATCAAGACCCATTTTAAGCCGACTGCGAACCGTCGATGCGGTCCCGTCGGCGGCCACCAGCATCGTACACGTGGCCGACCCCGACTGTTCAGTTGCCTGCCAGTCGACACACCAATTCTCCGCCGCTCGCGTTAACGACCAGTCAGATAGACCGGCGATGTTCACAGCCCCTGCTTGCTCCGCGGTAGCGAGCAAAATATCGCCAATCTTCTCGTGGTTAAGGAACAGGAATGCGCCCGCGCAGTCCTCACCTTGAGGCACTGGCACGGTGACAATATGAGCGCCCTCCGCATCAAACCATCGCGTTCCCGCTCGCCGCTCAGCACCCGCCTCTAGCAACTGATCCATTACACCCCAGCGGGACAGCACGGACTGCATTGCCGGCTGTATGTGATCACCTCTGGCGGTATCCAATGGCCCGGAACGACGGTCCAAAAGCAGCACACTCAGACCACTGTCCTTGAGCGCCACGGCCAGAGCGCCGCCAGCGATGCCCGATCCGATGATGGCAATGTCAAAATGTCTCGCAGTCACTCACACGCCCAACTGTCTGGATTAGCGGATTCGTATCGACACCATACCGGCACGAGCCACTCAATCAAACCAGAGCCGGCAACAGCCGCATATCGGCCGGGTGATCGCGTTACTGCGATTCCCTGCTGCCGAGTGGTGGTGTAATGTCGGTCAGAATGACCAGCGGCTGACACCCAATGACCGGGGGCACACCTCTACATCAAAGATGGATCGTACTCAGCGGGCTGTTTCTGGTTTACATGGCCTCAAATGGCGTCATCTTGCATACGCTACCGCTACTGTATCCGGAATTGATGGACAGCTTTGGCTGGCAGGCGAGCGAGGTGACGCTACCCGCAACCGTGTTTTTTGTCATCGGTGCTGTCACATCACCACCCGCGGGGTGGTTGCTTGATCGTTATTCATCCCGCGCCATCATCGCTATCGGCAGCACACTCCTAACACTCGGATTACTGGCCTACTCCGCTACCAATAGCCTCTGGCAACTGGTTGCCGTCTACGCCTTACTGGGACTGGCTCTGTCTCTCTGCGGCCTAGTCTCCAACATGGTAATGCTGACGGGTTGGTTTGACTCCGGACGCGGTCGCGCCACGGGCATACTCTTGATGGCATCGAGTCTCGGCGGCGCTCTGTTTCCACTCGCTGTAGGATCAGGCATCGAACAATTTGGTTGGCGACAAACCGTGCTCCTGACAGGCGTCGGCGTCGGCTCACTGATGCTGGGCAGCGTCTGGTTGTTGCTGCGCGATGGAAGACGCGTGGTGCCCCCCTCACCAGCTCCAGGCACCTCAAAGGGTCAAGAGGGACGCGTCATCCCGCTCCTCTTAACGCGCCGCTTCGCTGCGATTGTCTTTGCCACCGGCAGCCTATGGTTCATTATCATCGCGCTGACCCAACACCAATCTATTCACCTGGCCAGAGACATCGGCCTGGCAAGATCCTCCCTGCCTTCTGTCTTTAGTCTCTTTTTTGGCTGCTCGGTGGTGGGTAAATTCTGCTTCGGACTGCTGTCTGACCGTTTCGATCTACACCGAGTCATGGCGACGGCAATACTCATGCTGGCGGTCTCACTGGTTGCACTCAGTCAGATGACGCCGGGCGCAACTGCATTACTGTACGGTTACGCCATGCTAGCCGGGCTGGGGTTCAGCGGTGCTTTTACCTGCATCCAGATTTTGATCGCAGCGCATTACAGCGGACCACTGTATGGCCGCATTTTGGCCACGGTTGTTTTGATCGATACTCTTTGTGGCGCACTCGGCACGCAGACAATTGCAGCGATCAGGGAGTCGCAGGGTGACTACACTGCCGCCTTCATCGGTATGGCGCTGCTCGCCACGCTGAGCGCAGTAATGGTACTCGGCCTGACGCGCTTGACGTCGGGGCCAGAGGCGCCTTTACAGCGCACAGACACGCACCCATGAGACTCAGGAAGCGCTAATCGACAAGACACACCGCTCATCCGAGAGAAGATCGGCAACGGCATAGTGATCCGTGAACGATGACTTGTAATCGGTCATAAACGCCACACCCTCCTCCCGGATTCGGCGCCGCTGTAGTGCGCTACAAAAGCGGCGGACATCCTCCTCGCTTTCAAGGATCAGTGGCGGCACTTCGGCCGTAGAGCCGTCTGCATCCTTTGCCACCATCGTGAAGTAGCAGGTATTCGTGTGCTTACTGACCCCCTCCTGCAAATTCTCGGAGACCACCTTGATTCCCACGACTAGCGATTTTTTACCGACGTAATTGATCGACCCCATCAGCGACACCACTTCGCCCACCTCCACCGGTCGGAGAAACTGAACGTTATCGACTGAGACGGTAACGCAGTAGTTACCGGCGTGCTTGCTGGCGCAGACATAAGCCAACTTATCCATCAACGACATCAACGTACCGCCGTGCACCTTGCCACCAAAGTTGGTGTAACTCGGCACCATCAGTTCGGTGATCACGCTTCGCGAATACGCAACGGGATGCCCTTTCATAGCAAAACTCCTCGATTCAGCACGCTATACGCGCCAAAACACCTCGGGGATTAGCCATCGGCTCCATCACTTCTGTGCTCAGATCAGCA
>JADHQF010000017.1 GCA_016778085.1 Luminiphilus sp.
ACTCACCTGCTTCTTTAGAGCGGCTTTTCCGCACTCGGGACAGTCAGTCAAAGGCGCGTCGGCCAACTTTTGGATGGCCTCCAGCGAATGTCCGCATTCCTGACAACAATATTCGTAAATGGGCATAGTGCTCTCCCCGTGCAAAGTGTGATCTAACCGGCTCTGCCTGAGGTTGTGGGTCTTCATGCAAGGGCGCGGAGCGTACCGTAAACCCTGAACCAGTGAAAGATACGCAGAGCGTGAACATTCAGCTCCCTGCCGTCAAAGCGATCAGAAAAGGCGGACGCCGCCGGGTCACACAGGTTGCGCTCACAGATCAGTTGGCGAAGCCCTTCATTTTTTTCAGTGCGCGAATCCTGACACCAGTGGTCGCAGGTTTAGCCTTGAACCAGATTTCCTCCTTGGTGAACGGGTTGATGCCTCGTCGGGCTTTAATCGCGGGTCGTCGGACGGTGGTGACTGTCATCAACCCCGGCAAGGTGAACTGGCCATAGCCACGCTCACAAATGCTCGCTTCGATGAGCCGTTCCAAAGAACCCCATACCTTTTTGACCTCCGACTTGGGGACTCCGCTGTCTTCGGCCAGCGCTTCAAACATCTGTGATTTAGAGAGCTTGGTTTTGACCGGTTTCATCTTTTTGGCTTCAACCGCTTTTTCCAGTTGCGTGCCGGTTTGCTTCTTTCCCATTGGCCTGCCTCACGCGATAACCCTGATCAGGGCGGCATCGCCCAGACTGCTACTAGAGCGATTCAACAACAGGTGCCTGCCACCCACAAGCCCGTCACCACTATTCGTCGGTATGTGATCAGCTGGTTCATCGCCGCCAACGCTGCGGCAACATCACCACGATTCACACCGCCACAACTGTACGGCCTGCATCCGCCCCCTTTAGAATGACCTTTACCGATGTGGAGTGTGTTATGCGAGCCAGTGAGTTCCTGCTGTCGACCCTGAAAGAGACCCCCTCAGACGCTGAGGTCGCAAGTCATCAGCTCATGCTGCGAGCGGGACTGATCCGCCGGGTCGCTGCCGGCATCTATAACTGGATGCCACTGGGACTCCGCGTGCTGCGCAGAGTTGAGCAAATTGTCCGGGAAGAAATGGAACGCGCCGGCGCGCTAGAGCTGAGTATGCCGGTGGTGCAGCCAGGGGAGTTGTGGGAAGAATCTGGCCGCTGGGAGCTCTACGGGCCCGAGCTGTGTCGACTGGAGGACCGTCACCAGCGCCCGTTCTGTCTCGGGCCCACCCACGAAGAGGTCATCACCCAGATCGCCAAAAGCGAGATCAAGAGCTATAAACAGCTGCCGATCAACCTGTTCCAAATCCAAACTAAGTTTCGTGATGAAATCCGACCGCGCTTTGGCGTGATGCGCTCAAGGGAGTTCATCATGAAGGACGCCTACTCATTTCATATTGATCAGGCGTCGCAGGAACAGACTTACTGGCGCATGCATGAAGCCTACACCGCCGTCTTCACCCGGTTGGGTCTTGATTTCCGGGCGGTGGAAGCCGACACAGGCGCAATCGGCGGCGCACATTCCCACGAGTTCCATGTGCTGGCAGAAAGCGGCGAGGACGCCATTGCCTTCTCGACCGGCAGCGACTACGCGGCCAACGTGGAGCTGGCGCCGGCGCTGCCTGGGATTGCTGCTGAGCAGCCGGAGACACCGGCTTTGGAGAAATTCGCAACGCCCGGCATGACCACGATTGATGCTCTCGCCGAGCAGCTAGGTATCCCGGCTGAGCAATCGATCAAAACACTCCTCGCCAAAGATGAGCAGGGCGAACTGGTGGCGCTGGTGGTTCGCGGTGACCATCGACTCAATGCCATCAAGGCCGGCAAATTGCCGGGCATGGCGTCGCCACTGGTGATGGCGGAACCCGACGAAGTAAGAGCCCGTTTGGGCGCCGGGTTTGGCTCGCTGGGTCCAGTGGGTGCCCCTGTCAGAGTCGTGGTGGATCACACCGCAGCGCAGATGCCCAGTTTCGTTTGCGGCGCCAATGAAGACGGCTACCACGTCAAGGGCGCCACCTGGCGCCGGGATGTCCCAAATGCTGAATTCGCCGATATTCGCGAGATCGTGAGCGGCGATCCCAGCCCCTGCGGCGAGGGCACCCTCGAGATTCGACGCGGTATTGAGGTCGGCCATATCTTCCAGTTGGGCACGAAGTATTCTGAGTCAATGAATGCCTCTGTGCTTGATGAGCAGGGTCGCAACCAGCCGATGGTCATGGGTTGTTACGGCATTGGTATCACGCGCATCGTCGCGGCCGCCATTGAGCAAAATCATGACGACAACGGCATCATTTGGCCTGCCGCCATGGCGCCTTTCGACGTAGCCATCGTCCCACTGGGCATGGATAAGTCGGATGCCGTGCGCGAGGCCACCGAGCAGCTCTACGCCGCCTGCGCTGATGAGGGCCTCACCGCTTTTCTCGACGACCGATCGGAGCGGCCAGGAGTCAAGTTCGCAGAGATGGAGCTTCTGGGCATGCCGCTGAGGGTGACCGTGGGAGAACGATCGCTGGCCGAGGGTCATCTCGAACTCACCCAGCGACGCAGCGGCGAGACCGAGATGGTGGGACCCACAGACGTCATCGGACGTCTCAAGCAGTTACTTTCTGACGGCTGATCAATTTGCGCCACACACAGCTTGGGATTCTTCTTGCGTTACTCCTGCTGACTGCTCCGGAACTCAGCGCCGAATCAGCAGGGGACCGAGCCGCGCTCAGCGCTTATCTGAACCGTGCTTTGTCTGCGCAGGACGGCTTTGAAGATCGATATGCCGCTGAGGTCTGGCTAGTGGATATGCAGCAGCGGCTCGCCCGCTTTCTCGCAGACCCCGCAGAGCGCCTCGACCTGTTAAGGCGGGTTCACCAGCAGGCGAGTGAACTCAACTTACCACCCGAGTTAGTGTTGTCAGTGATCGAGGTGGAGAGCGCCTTCGATCGCTATGCAATCTCTCGCGTGGGTGCACAGGGCCTGATGCAGGTCATGCCATTCTGGAAAGACGAGATCGGGCGAGGCGACGATAACCTGACCGACACCCCGACCAACCTCCGTTATGGTTGTCATATTCTCCGCTTCTATCTGGATCGAGAAGATCAGAACCTTAACCATGCACTGGCCGCCTACAACGGTTCCAGCGGGAACCTGCGCTACCCCAATAAGGTGCGTGCAGCCTGGGAAAGCCACTGGCGCACCGCACCTCTCGACTGGTGAGGCTGTGCCCACGCGGTTAAACTCGCTACCTCGACAGAGAATCCCCAGATGCACTCGAACGCTGACACACTGCTGGCCCAACACCCCGACATCGAGACGGTAGAGGCCCTCATCACGGACTGTAATGGTGCAGCCCGCGGTAAATGGTTGCCGATTGAAAAGCTGCCCGCGCTCCTCTCAGATGGCATCAAACTCCCCAAGTCAGCCGTAGCACAGGACGCATGGGGTCGCGACGTGCCCCGGATTGCACTCGACAACGGGGATCTCGATGGGTGGTGTCGGGCGGTGCCGGAATCTCTGGTCCCGGTATTGACTGCCACCGGCGTGGATCGCGCGCAGCTGGTACTGACCATGTTCAAGGACGACGGCGCACCCCTTCTCTCTGATCCGCGGCAGGTACTGGCGCACATAGTCGATAAGCTCGGGAAAAAAGGTTTCGTACCCAGAGTCGCCATTGAGCTGGAGTTCAACCTATTCAAGCGCCCAGACGAAAACCAGACATTGCGAGACGCGCTGCCTGCTGAGAACGAAACCGGCGGCAATCTTTACGGTCTCAGTTCTCTCGATGAACATGCGGCGTTGTTCGAAGCGCTGAAAGCGAGTTTTGTGGTACAGGGACTGCCCTACGAAGGCGTGTTAAAGGAAGCGGCACCCGCCCAATACGAAATTAATGTTGCCTACTCCGACGACGCGGTCGCCTATTGCGACCAAATTATTCGCATGCAGCGATGTATTCGCGCCGTTGCGGAGCGATTCGATTCATTGGCGAGCTTTATGCCAAAGCCCATGGAGAATCAGGCTGGCAACGGCATGCATGCGCACTGCAGCCTGCTCGACACCTCGGGCCTGAATGTTTTTGATAGCGGCGACGTCGAGGGCACCCCTCTGCTGCGCCAAGCGGTCGCCGGATGCCTCGAACTCATGTCCGACACACATCTGATTTTCGCGCCCAGTTACAACGCCTACCGGCGATTTCAGGCCGGGAATCACGCGCCGACGCAACCCAACTGGGGCTTTGACAACCGCACCACCGCACTGAGAATCCCCGCCAGCCCCAGCCCAGCCACCCGCATTGAGCATCGCGTCGCCGGGGCAGACAGCAATCCCTACCTGGCAGTGGCTGCGCTGCTTGCAGGAATCTACTCGGGCATTGACCGACAGTGTGAGGCGCCCGCTCCGATCGGCGGCAATGCGTGGATTGAGGACGCGGACAACGTTTGCCTGCCTGGTCATATGGCAGAAGCCATCGCGCGATTTTCTGAATCTGCCAATGTGCGCGAAACGCTCTCTGCGGAATTCCAATTTGCCTTCAGCGAGGTCAAAAAGCAGGAGCTGGCAGAGTTTGAGCGCCGCGTGACCGATTTCGAATTGGAAACCTACCTCTCCGCCTGAATACCCCGTTACCCCACAGCCTCTATGGAGCACACTATGACGACTGTTTTGGATTTTTCTGCCGCCCGGGCGAATGGTGAAGACACCGCGCTCAGTGAATTTGGCGGCAAGGTATTACTGATTGTGAACACCGCCTCCAAGTGCGGGTTTACCCCGCAATATGAAGGACTGGAGTCGCTACAAAAGTCCTTCGGCGACCGCGGCTTTTCAGTACTGGCTTTTCCCTGCAATCAATTTGGCGGTCAGGAGCCCGGCAATGAGGAAGAAATTCAGTCCTTCTGCGACCTGAACTACCAGACCAGCTTCCCGCTGTTCAGCAAGATTGAGGTCAATGGCGCGGCCAGCCACCCGCTATTCGCTCACCTGAAAGAGCAGGCGCCCGGCGTGCTGGGCAGCAAGCGCATCAAATGGAACTTCACAAAGTTTTTGATCAACCAGCAGGGTGAGGTGGTCAAACGCTACGCACCGTCGACCAAACCCGAGGCCATCGCGAGCGACATTGAAGCACTGCTCTGACCCGGCTCAGTGCTCTCGCGTCTCCAGGAATCGGATGTCGGGCCATCTCTCCTCCATGAGTGAGAGATTGACGCGGGTGGGCGCCAAATAGGTGAGATAACCACCGCCGTCTTCCGACAAGTGCTCCGCCGCTTTCTTGCGGAAATCTTCCAGCTTGCGCTCGTCCTCGGCCTCTATCCAGCGAGCCGTGTAGATGTTGACCGGCTCGTAAAGTGCCTCGACCTTGTATTCGTCTGCCAAACGATAAGCCACCACGTCGAACTGCAACTGACCGACTGCACCCACAATGAGGTCACTGTTGTTCAGTGGCGAAAACACCTGCGTCGAGCCTTCCTCGGATAATTGTTGCAGGCCTTTTTGCAGCGCTTTGGTCTTCATCGGATCTGTCAGACGAATACGACGGAATAATTCGGGGGCAAAATGGGGGATGCCGGCAAAACGGAGTGCTTCACCAGTGGTAAAGGTATCGCCGATCTGAATCGTGCCGTGGTTGTGCAAGCCAATAATATCCCCTGCGACCGCGGACTCCACCAACGTGCGATCCCCCGCTCGGAAGGTCACCGCGTCTGCAATGCGGACATCCTTGTCGATGCGCACATGACGCATTTTCATGCCCTTGTCATAGCGGCCTGAGCAAATACGCATAAACGCAATGCGATCCCGGTGTTTGGGGTCCATATTGGCCTGGATCTTGAAAACAAAGCCGGTGAAATCCGGCTGGGATGCCTCAATCAGTCGCTCTGATGAGATTCTGGGCTGAGGAGCGGGCGCCCACTCTACAAAGTCATTGAGCATCTCCCTGACACCAAAGTTTCCCAGTGCCGTCCCGAAAAAGACCGGTGTCAGCTGACCGGCCAGAAAGGCCTCGAGCGAGAACTCGTGAGAGGCGCCGCGGACCAGCTCGATCTCCTCGACAAAATTATCGTAGTCCTCCGCCAGCAAGGTTCTGGCCTCATCGGAATCGAGACCCGTAATCAGATCCTCTTCTGCCAGCGCACTGCCATCACCGGGTTGGTATCGATGAATCGTATCGGTGTAGAGGTTGTAAACGCCGTTGAAATCGCGGCCCATGCCGATGGGCCAGTTGATGGGTGCGCCGGCAATGCCTAGCACTTCTTCAACCTCGTCCACCAGTTCGATGGCGTCGCGGATGTCACGGTCGAGTTTGTTGACGAAGGTGATGATGGGCGTGTCCCGGAGGCGACAGACATTCATCAGCTTGATGGTACGGTCCTCAACGCCCTTGGCGCCGTCGATCACCATTAGTGCAGAATCGACCGCTGTCAGGGTCCGATAGGTGTCCTCCGAAAAGTCCTCATGGCCCGGTGTATCCAATAAGTTCACCCAGCGCTCTTTGTAGGGGAACTGCATCACCGAGGACGTGACAGAAATACCGCGCTCCTGCTCCAGCGCCATCCAGTCCGAGGTCGCATGTGGCCCGCGCTTACCCTTCACGGAGCCGGCTACCTGAATTGCCTGACCGAGTAGCAGCAGCTTCTCAGTCATAGTCGTCTTACCCGCGTCGGGGTGAGAAATAATGGCAAAGGTGCGGCGCGCGTCGATGTCGCGCTGTAGTTCAGACATGGTGGCTCCTCGGGGGAGGCGCGATTATGCCAGCCAATACCGCTGGCGTCAGTCCGCTGCCGGTAACAGCGCCTCTAGGTGTCTGAGCAACGCCTCGCCCACGTCATCCATCTCGGGGCAGTCGGACCCCATGAGCGTTGCGAGAGACGTGACCTCAAGCCCCTCATAACCGCAGGGATTGATGCCACTAAAAGGGCTGAGATCCAGATCGACGTTGAGTGACAGGCCGTGATAGCTGCGCCCTTTGCTGACCTTCAGACCCAGGGCGGCGATTTTACATCCATCGACATATACGCCCCGCGCATCGGGATCACCATAGGCCTCGATGCCCCACTCGCCCAACACCTGCACCAGTGCGGCCTCGAGCAGGTTAACCAACTGTCTGACATTGACATTGGCCCGACGCAGATCGTAGAGCACATAGGCAACCCATTGGCCGGGGCCGTGATACGTCACTTGGCCGCCGCGATCGATCTGGATAATGGGCACTTCACCGGGATCGAGCACGTGTTCCGGCTTGCCAGACCGGCCCTGTGTATAGACGGGCGGGTGCTGTAACAGCCAAATTTCATCTTCAGTGTCGGGGGTGCGCGACGCGGTAAAGGTCTTCATCGCTTCGAAGGTCGAATCAAAGTCGACCGTGCCTAAACGCCGACACAACACGGTATCAGAGCACCATGGATACCAGACCGGTATCCATTAGATCCTGATGAATCAGACGCAGCTGCTCCTCGCTTTGCGCCTCAATGGTGATGGTAATCGACTGAAAAGTGCCATTGCGGGAGTCCTTAACCAGCACGTCCTGCTCCGAAAATCCCGCTGCACGCTGATTGAATACGGACATCACTGCTGCTTGAAATGCTGATCCAGCCCTGCCCAGCACCTTAATGGGGTACGCACAGGGAAAAACAATCTTTGGCGGGTCCTCACTCACTGCCGATCAACCCAGTAGCTGCTGAAACCATAACACTATGGTGTCCCACAGCCGCGCAAAAAAACCGGCGGACTCCACCGCTTCGAGGACCTCCAACATCGCTTCACCCACTGGCTCTCCGGCTCGGGTCAGCACCACCCGCCCCACTACATCACCGACCCTAAGGGGGGCAATCAGCGGCGCATCAATCTCGACCGTTGGCTTTATCTCGGCAGCGATTCTGGGCAGCGTCAGCACGATATCCGTCGTCACCCCCAACGCGACTTGCGATGCCCGACCTTTCCACACTCGACCCTGAGCGAGTTCAGCTCCGCCCCTGAGCGGTGTCGCAGTCTCATAAAAGCGAAAACCGTAGTTCAATAGGCTGCGGGTTTCCGATTTTCGGCTCGATGTGGAGCTACTGCCCATCACCACCGAGATCAGGCGCATACCCTCGCGCTTCGCCGAGGCCACAAGACCATAGCCCGCCACGCTGGTATATCCGGTCTTTAACCCATCCACGGAGTCGTCTTCCCGCAGTAAATGATTACGGTTGTACTGCGTGATGTCGTTGTAGGTGTAGCTCTGCTCTTTATACACAGCATAACGCTCGGGGTGGTTGCGAATAGCGGCGGCGGCCGTCAGGGCAAGATCGCGCGCCGTCGATAAATGCTCGGGGTGGGGCAAGCCATGGCTGTTTTCAAAGTGCGTGCCCGTAAGCCCCATTTCTTCTGCGTAGCGATTCATCAGATCGACAAACGCCGCCTCACTGCCGGCAATATGCTCGGCTATCGCAACCGTTGCGTCGTTGCCAGATGAGATCACAATGCCGCGCTCCAGCTCCGCCACCGTCACTGGCTTGCCAGGCTCGATCCACATCAACGACGAGCCCTCAAATACGGGATTTTGCGACCAGGCATTGCGACTCACCGGCACAACGTCATTCAGGCCCAGCCGACCCAGCTCGACCTCCTGAGCGAGGATATAGGCGGTCATGAGCTTGGTCAGACTCGCAGGCGGCAACTGCAGGTCGGGATTGTGCTCGACCAGCACGGCCCCGGTGTCGAAATCGACGAGCAGGTAGGAATCGGCGTTGATCGCCGGCGGCGTGGGCACCAAAGCTGAGTTGGCCGATCCAGCCAGCGGTAGCCACAACATAGTGATCAGGCACCAAACTGAGCGCTTCATATTCGCTCTCGCTCCTGTCATCGACGGGTTCTCCTGAGGGTCAAAAGGGGACCGCGCCAGTTTACGCGTGCGAGGCGTCTGATGAAAATCACCTCTCAAGGTAATGGCTGCGGTGCCGGATAGCCCGCCTCGATCAATACTGCCCGGGCCTGCTCTAGCGCCTGCATGTTAGAGAAGGGTCCGACTCTAACGCGGTGCAGCCGCCGGCCACCGCTGTCTACGGCGCTGACAGAGACGGGGTAAGCCCATGTACTGCTGATCTTGCTGCCGAGCTCGCCCGCGGCAGTCTCGGAGGTATACGCGCCCAATTGCAGGTAACGGTAGGTGGCAGCCTCGAGTTCACGACGGTCATCGACCCCCGCCAGATCAACCGATTCCACCAATACGGTCGCAGTGCCCTGTTCGGCGAAGCCAAGCTGCAAAGCCGCGCCATATGACAAGTCGATCAGACGGTCCGGGTGAAAGGGGCCACGGTCGTTCACCCGTAATACCACAGTGCGATCGTTGCCCAAGTTGGTCACGCGGACATAGGTCGGTATCGGCAGTGAGCGATGCGCAGCGGTGGCGCCGTAAACGTCAAAGGTTTCGCCGTTGGCAGTGGGTCGGCCCTGAAATTTCATGCCATACCATGACGCGATACCCCGCTCACGATAGCCCCGCGCACTGCCTCGCACGGTATAGAGGGCGCCATTCACTTCGTAAGGACTGCGATTACCCTGGGCCAAGAGGGGGTCAGGCTGTGGAATGGCGTCCTGCCATGGAACACGATCGGAAGGGGACGGCGCAAAATCCGCCTGCTCTGTCGGTGCGGCATCGCGATGAGTGGAGCACGCGGTCAAAGCAACCGAGGCGCAGCACATTGCGCCAATCAACAGGCGCCTCAAGAGCCCTCGCGCGCCACCGCAATCGCCTGACTGAGCTCCCATACCGCCATGGCATACATAGCGCTGTGGTTGTAACGCGTGATGACATAGAAATTTTGCAGTCCCAGCCAGTAGCGCACACCGTCCTCCTCTTCGAGCCGGAGCGGTGTTGCCAGACCTTCAGGGTCCAGTGGATCGGTGGGTTCGAGCCCCTCGAGCGCCAGCGCGGCGACCGTTTTCTTGGGCTTCAATCCTCCCTCGAACATCGCCGGGTCGGGATCATCGGCGACGCCATCGATCACTACCTGCTCACCCGAACGCCAGCCGTGGGCCTCAAGATAATTTCCCACACTGGCAATGGCGTCGGCGGGGTTGTCCCAGATATCCGGCGCACCATCGCCCTCGTAACTCCGTGCATAGGCGCGATAGCTCGAGGGCATGAACTGGCCATATCCCATAGCGCCCGCATAAGAGCCTTTCAACGCCAGTGCATCCTTACCCGACTCCCAGGCCAGCACCAGAAATTGCTCCAGTTCTCCGGTGAAAAAAGGCGAGCGTCGCGGATAGTCGAACGCCAGTGTTGCCAGTGCATCGACCACGCGATAATTCCCCGTGATCCGGCCGTAATAGGTCTCCACGCCGATGATCGCCACCACCAACTCCGCCGGTACGCCGGTGCGGACCGCGACCGATTGCAGCGTGCCTGCGTGGTCGCTCCAGAACGAGACGCCCTCGCTAATCCTGCGATCAGTTAAAAAGATTTTTCTATACTCGTACCAGGCCTTGGTTTTTTCGGCCGGTCGTGAGATGGCATCGAGAATACTTTGCTGCCGTTCCGCGGCGTCGATCAACTGCTGGGCCCAATCAGGATCCACACCTGCTTCCTGCGCGGCAGCGATCACTTGCTGCGCAGCTTCTCGGTCGCTGTACTCTCCGGCCAGAGCCACGTTACACAGGCTCAGTCCTATGAACAAAAGCAATATGCGACAGCACAACCAACACCCCCGTGCGAACCTCGATTGCTGGAGTCGGTTTGTCGTGATCATCTTGAAAGGACCCTCTTTTCAGTGCTGATAGCGCTGAGAATACCGAAACTCAGCAACAAGGTGACAATCGACGTGCCACCAAAGCTGACAAAAGGCAGCGGCACGCCCACAACGGGGAGGATCCCTGCGACCATACCCATGTTCACCACGACATAAACCCCAAACGTGAGCGTGATCGCACTGGCCAATAACCGGCCGTAGCTGGTCTGCGCCGTAAAGCTAATCCACAGGCCCCGGGCAACCACCAAGCCATAGAGGAGCAACAATAAAAGAACACCGCGTAGCCCCCACTCCTCGGCCAGCACCGCGATAATGAAGTCGGTTTGACTCTCGGGCAAAAAATCCAGGTGGGACTGGGTGCCCTGCAGATATCCCTTTCCTGACCAGCCACCCGAGCCAATGGCGGTCTTGGATTGAATGATGTTCCACCCGGCGCCTAGTCTGTCCGCTTCCGGGTCGAACAACGTCAGGATGCGTTGCTTTTGATAGTCCCGAAGCAGGAACAACCAAGCGGGCCATATACAGACCATCGCCGCCAGCGCTCCCGAGAAAATCTGCCACCAGCTGACGCCCGCCATGAACACCACAAACGCGCCGCTGGCACCGACGAGAATGGCCGTGCCCAGATCCGGCTGGGTTGCGATGGCGGCAGCCGGCAGCACAATGATCAACAGTGCCGTCACAGTGGTGCTCGGCCGCGGCGGCAATGCATGCCGTACTACCCAAGCCGCCACCATTAACGGCATCGCAATCTTCATGATCTCTGAAGGCTGAAAGCGTATAAACCCTAGGCTGAGCCATCGCTGCGCGCCCTTTGCCCCCACCCCAAAGAAGGAGACTAGTAGCAGCAAAAGCAGGGCCCCGAGATACAGTGTCGGGGCCCACCGCTTCAGGGTATCGATGCGAACCTGGGCCACGAGCAGAAGGACAGCAAAACCCACCACGAAATTGCGGATCTGCCGATTGACCGTGTCCCAATCGCCATCGGATGCACTAAAGAGCACGAACAACCCCGTGGTCATAATGGCCAAGATGGGCGTCAGTAAAACCAAATCGAGATGGAGTCGCTCGGCAGGCGTTTGTGCTCTCGCTAAGTCCCGGTCAGATCCCTCCAAAAAACGGGTGTACTCAGGCATCGCTCGCCTCGCTCAACCAGGCATCCATAATCCGCCGCGCTACCGGTGACGCCGCACCACTGCCGCCGCCGTTTTCAGCGATGACCGCGACCACAATGCGCGGATTTTCAACCGGCGCAAACGCGACAAACAGGCCGTGGTTGCGGTTACGCTCGCTAATAGCGTCTTCGTCATAAATAGCGTCCTGCGCGATGCTGACCACCTGTGAGGTCCCAGTCTTACCCGCAATTTGGTATCCGACACCCCTTGCTATCCCCGCCGCGGTCCCCCGAGGGGAATGGACCACATCCACCATACCCTCCACCACAGCCTGCCAAGCTGCCTCATCCATCGGTATGCGCGGTCTTTGCACACCACCGACCGTCAGATCATCGACGCGATGAACAACCGAGGGCACAAAGCTCTCGCCTTTATTTGCCAGCACCATTGCCGCCTGTGCCAACTGCAGCGGGGTGGCCAACATATATCCCTGACCGATCCCAGCGCTGATGGTTTCGCCCGGGTACCAGGGCTCGCCCAATGCGGTGCGTTTCCAATCAGTGTCGGGCAGAATGCCATCTTGCTCACCAGTGGTGTCGATTCCCGTGCGATGGCCAAGGCCAAAGGGCCGCAGCACCTCGGCCATCACGTCGATACCCATACGGTGCGCGAGGTCGTAGTAATAAGTATCGCAGGACTCTGCGATGGCCATTCTCAGATCCACCCTCTCGGCATGACCCGTGCCGCGGATACGGAGCGTCCAGTCCCGGTAGCGGCGATCATCGCCAGGCAATCGGTACCAGCCAGGGTCGGGTACCTCTGTGTCAGGGGTGATGAAACCCCGGGCCAATGCGCCCAGACTGATCAGCGGCTTGACCGTGGATCCGGGCGGGTACTGCCCCTGAACGGCGCGGTTGAGGAGCGGCGTATCCAGTGAGCCGCGGAGCTCTGCATAATCGGAGTAGCTGATTCCCTCGACAAAGAGGTTGGCGTCGTAGCTGGGGTTCGACACCATGGCCAACACGCCCCCGGTGAGAGGATCTAAGGCTACCACCGCGCCCCGTTGGTCACCCAGGGCTGTCACCGCCTCGCGCTGCAAGTCCAGATCGAGATATAGGCGAAGATTCTTGCCCGGCACCGGGGCTTCCTTCTCCAACACACGCAAGACTCGCCCGTGCGCATTGGTCTCGACATGCTGATAACCGGGTTTGCCATGAAGCAAGGGCTCGTAGCGCTTCTCAAGCCCCACTTTCCCCGTGTGTAAAGTGCCTCGATAGCGCTCTGCATCAAGCTCAAGCAGATCCTCAGCGCTCACTCTGCCAACGTACCCCAATACATGGCTGAGTGCCTCACCGAAGGGGTAATCGCGGGTCAATTGTGCGTCGACCACGACTCCGGGAAGCTGATGCAAGTCGACTGCGACCGTCGCCAGGGCCGCGTCGTCCAGACCCAATTTAATCGGCACCGTTTCGAAGGGTCGGCGACGCTCGGAACGCTCCTGAAACGCCTTGAGTTCGCCATCCGTCAACGAGAGACGCTCAGTGAGAGTATCGACCAATGCGGCGGGATCCTCACTGCGTTCTCTGACAACGCCAATTACAAAAGTCGGTTTGTTCGCGGCCAGCAAACGTCCTTTGCGATCCACAATCTGCCCACGCGTGGGCGGAATCACCTCGACCCGGATCCGGTTTCGATCCGACTGGGTCATAAAATCATCGTGCTGGACAATTTGCAGGGAGTAGTAGCGGTAGACCAGCACACCGAGCACAATGGTGATCGCTAACACCGACGCAATCAGGCGAGAGCGATTGATCATCCACTCCCGGCGGGTGTCTCGCAGTGCATCCAGGGTTCTGGCCATCAGCTGCCCCGGTGGTAGGGGTGACCGGCCTGAACCGACCACGCCCGGTAAAGCTGCTCGGCAAGAATCACCCTGACCAATGGATGCGGCAGGGTGATCTGCCCCAGAGACCAGCGCTCCTTTGCGCCTTTGAGAATGTTCGGGTGAAGCCCATCCGGACCGCCGATCACAATGCTGATCTGTTCACCCTGCATTTGCCACTGGTCAAAGCGCTCCGCGATCAGCTCGGTGCTGACCGCTTTACCCGAGATATCCAGCGCGACAACATAATCCTTGCCGCTGAGCTTTGCCTCGATCGCCTCCGCCTCTTGCACACGATACTTTTCTCGCGTTGCCGATCCGCGTTTGGCTGGCGGGATATCGAGCCACTCAACCGATATTTCCCGGGGCATACGACGCGCGTATTCTTCCACTCCCTGATCCACCCATGCCGGCATTTTTTGCCCTATTGCCAGCACTCTGAGCCGCATCAGCTACTCTCGGGTTGAGCAGCCTGCACCGACCACAGGCGCTCGAGGTCATAAAAACTTCGGGCGGTGGGTTGCATCACGTGCACCACCACATCACCAAAGTCGACCAGCACCCACTCTCCGACTCTCTCGCCCTCTACGCCCAGCGGTCGCACGCCCTGCTCTTTTGCTCTCATCATGACGTTGTCGGCCAGTGATTTGACATGTCGACTGGATGTCCCGCTGGCAACGATCAGCCAATCCATGACAGAGCTGAGCTCTCGGACATCGAGCACCACAGGCTCGACGGCCTTGAGGTCCTCGAGTGCCTGTTGCGCGATGGCGAGCAAGTCAGCCTCCTCGGCAGTTTCCGGAGCGGCGATTTCAGTGGTCATACGAGGTCGCGACTGAACAGTGCATGATTGGAAATATACTCCATAACGCCGTCGGGTAGCAGGAATCTGGGGTCACGACCTTCCGCGATCATCGTCCGGATATCACTGGATGAAATATCGAGCAAGGGCTGCGCCAGAGTGAATACGCCGCCACCGGGTCGCGACAGCAGGCCGGCTTTATCGACCTTGTGTTCGCTCAACCAATCCGATACCTCTGACGGATGCGGCTCGGCATCAGGTCGGCCTATCACCACCAGGTGCGCAAAATCCAACAGCGCTCGCCATCGTGACCATCGTGGCAAGGTCGCCAGAATATCGGCACCCATAATCCACACTAATGAGCGCTCCGCACCACACTCGTGACGCAGACCCTCCAGCGTATCGACGGTATAAGACGGGCCCGGTCTGCTGAGCTCACGGGCATCCACAGCAATACCTTGCAAGTCAGCCACCGCCAATTCCAGCATCGCCAAACGATGCGCGGCATCGACTGTCGCCTGATCTTTCAGAGGGGATTGCGCGGCAGGTATCAAGTCGACTCGCTCCAGATCCAGCGCGTCGCGCGCAGCCATCGCGCCACGCAGGTGGCCAATGTGGACCGGATCAAAAGCGCCGCCCAGAAATCCAAGGGGGAGTTGCGGGTTGTTCATCGCTGCGGCACTCACTGGCGAGTGTGCCCGTCCCCTTTCACAATGTATTTTCTGGAGGTGAGCCCTTCCAGACCAACGGGACCCCGCGCATGCAGCTTACCGGTGGAGATACCAATTTCTGCGCCGAGACCGTATTCAAAACCGTCGGCGAATCGGGTCGAGACATTGTGCATCACGGACCCCGAATCCACCTCGCGGAGGAAACGCTCCGCAGTACGCGCGTTCTCAGTAACGATACTCTCGGTGTGATTCGACCCGTACCGGGCGATATGGGACATGGCCTCGTCCACGTCATCCACCATCTTCACCGAGAGAATCGGCGCCAGATACTCGGTTGACCAGTCTGCCTCTATAGCGTCGACAGTGATATCAGGGGCCACCTGTCGACATGCCTCACAGCCTCTGACCTCCACACCCTCTGCCTGCAGCGCAGTGACCAGCCTGGGCAACATCTCCGCCTGCGCTCTGGCCACCAGCAAAGTCTCCATGGTGTTGCAGGTGCCGTAACGCTGCGTTTTGGCGTTGAAGGCGATGCGATGAGCTTTATCACGATCAGCGTCTGCATCGACATAAACATGACAGATGCCATCGAGGTGCGCCAACACCGGCACTTTACTTTCCGCCGCAACGCGCTCGATCAGCCCTTTGCCACCGCGCGGCACCACCATGTCAATGTAGGCGGGCATGGTGAGCAACGCCCCCACCGCCGCACGATCCACCACCGGCACCACCTGAGCCGCCTCCACTGGTAAACCGGCTGCTGACAGCCCCGCTGCGAGCGAGTCACCCAACCGCTTATTGCAGTGGATCGCCTCCGAACCCCCTCGCAAAATCACCGCATTGCCGGCCTTCAGGCACAGTGACGCTGCTTCGATCGTCACGTTCGGCCGGGATTCATAAATCATGCCGATCACACCCAGAGGCACGCGCATGGTGCCAACGTCGATGCCCGACGGCATCTTGCGCATGTCCGACACAGCGCCGATAGGATCAGGTAGCGCCGCCACTTGAGAGAGTCCTTCCTCCAATACATCGAGTTGTGCTGGCGTCAATGCGAGGCGGTCGAGCAAGGCGGCCTCAAGTCCACTCTCTCGGCCCTGCTCCAGGTCCCGCTCATTCGCTGCCAGAATGGCGTCCCGATCAGCGGCTATCGCGGCGCGAATTTGCAGCAACGCCTCATTGCGCCGCTCGACACTCGACGATGCCAACACCCGCGCAGCAGCCCGGGCTGATCGCCCCATCTCCGTCATGGCCGCCTGAATGTCCATCGCCGTCTGTGCCGGCCCCGCAGGGCTTAGTCTCCGGCCTCATCAGAACCGGCAGAGACGAGCTCCTTCAATTCACCGGAGGCTTCCATGTCGCAGACGATGTCACAGCCACCAACTAACTCACCGTCGACCCAGAGCTGAGGAAAAGTCGGCCAGTTGGCATAGGTGGGCAAATTCGCCCGGATCTCTGGGCTGCTCAACACATCGACGTAGGCGAATTTCTCCCCACAGGACATGAGCGCCTGCACGGTGCGCGCAGAGAAGCCGCATTGCGGTTGGTTGGGCGAGCCTTTCATATAGAGGATGATACGGTTTCCCTCTACTTGCTCGCGGATGGTCTCCATGATGTCCATAAACTGCTCCGTCTTGAAGTTGGCCAGCCTTAATTCGGCCGGCGCAGAGACTGACATTGTAATACGACAAAGGCGCGTCAAGCGCGGTGAGGGATGTAAAACCGCACATACTGTTGATTTGACTCAAGCGGACGCTCCGCTACTCTTGCTCCCCCTCGGACATAAGGGCTGATCCCCGATGCCAGACGCTTCGCCCGCCATCATGCCGACATACGGTCGCCTGCCCGTCACCTTCGCCAGAGGAGAGGGCGCCGTGCTGTACGACACGAACGACCGTGCCTATCTGGATGGCGTGTCGGGCATTGCGGTGACGAATCTGGGACACCAGTATCCGCGTGTGACCCGGGCTGTCGCCGAGCAGGCCAGCCGCCTTATTCACACCTCTAATCTGTTTCACATTGGCTTGCAGGAAGCCGTGGCAGAGCAACTGCGCGCCGCGACCGGCATGGAAAACATGTTTTTCTGCAACTCTGGAGCAGAGGCTAACGAGGCGGCCATAAAACTCGCACGTCGGTATGGCGATCAAAAAGGGATCGCGTCACCCCAGATCATTGTGCTCGATGGCGCCTTCCATGGCCGCACCCTCGGCGCACTCTCTGCGACCGGCAACCAAAAAATCCGACAGGGATTTGGCCCGCTGCTGGAGGGTTTCCAGCGGGTGGCGCCTGACGACCTGCCCACAGTCGAGGCGCTGGCGGCTGAGCGTCAGGATATCGTTGCGGTGCTGGTGGAACCGATTCTAGGCGAGGGAGGCATCAGGCCACTCGCCATTGACTATCTTCAAGGTCTGCGTCGACTGTGCGATCAGCACGGATGGCTGTTGATATTCGATGAGGTGCAAACCGGCAACGGTCGCTGCGGATCAACCTATGTGTTTGAACAGTTGGGCGTTGAACCAGATGTATTGCTGACCGCCAAGGGTTTAGGCAATGGTCTGCCTATTGGTGTTTGCATGGCGAAGGGTGTCGCCGCAGAACAGTTGGGCCCGGGCGATCACGGCTCCACTTATGGTGGCAACCCGCTCTGCTGTGCGGCAGCGCAAGCCGTGCTGACCGCGCTGGCCGAGGACGATGTGATGCAACAGGCCACACTGATCCGCGAGGCGCTGGTCAGCGCCCTGCGAGACGATCTGCGCGACACCAACCTGATAAGCGAAGTACGAGGCAAAGGGCTCATGATCGGCATACAGCCCAACACTGCGACCAGCGAGATCGTTAAGCGCGGTCTGGACCACGGTTTACTGCTGAACATCGCAGGCGGCGATACCATCCGCGTGCTGCCGCCGCTAGTGATGACCCTGGAGCAAGCCGGCGAGCTGGGCGCGGGCATCGCACGAATTCTCAACGATGTGGCAGAGCAGGAAGACAAAACATGACTGCGCCAAGACACCTTCTTACCCTGATGGATCTCGCGCCCGATGAAATCAGGGCGCTGATTGCGCGTGCCATTGAATTGAAAGCACACCATCGTGCGGGTACCGCACCGCGCAGCCTCGAGGGCAAGGTGTTGGCGATGATTTTCACCAAAGCCTCGACCCGCACCCGCGTGTCATTCGAAGCCGGCATGGCGCAGCTAGGTGGTAGCGCGCTGTTTCTCTCTGGTCAGGACACCCAGCTGGGACGTGGTGAGCCTATCGCGGACAGCGCCCGCGTGATCTCCTCAATGGTCGATATCGTCATGATCAGAACGTTTGCTCATGCCGACGTCGAAGATTTTGCCGCACACTCCAGCGTGCCTGTCATCAACGGCCTGACCGACGACTATCACCCTTGCCAAATTCTGGCTGATCTACAGACCTATTTTGAAATCAGGGGAGACATCAGCGGACGCAAGGTCTGCTGGTTAGGAGACGGCAATAACGTCTGTCACTCCTGGATGAATGCCGCTCGCCAACTAGATTTTGAGCTGGTGGTGGCGTGCCCCGAAGGGTACGACCCAGACCCCTCGCTACTGGCGGCCTGCGAGCAGCATGCCCGGGTCGACCGTGATCCCGCTTCCGCTGCAGAGGGAGCGCACCTGTTAGTCACTGATGTCTGGGCGTCGATGGGTCAGGAGAGTGAGCAGGCGGCGCGCGAGGCCGTGTTGGCGCCTTACCAACTGAATCGGGCGCTGCTCGATAGCGCGTCTTCGGACGCCCTGTATATGCATTGTCTGCCCGCTCATCGGGGCGAGGAAATCACGGCGGAGCTCATGGACGCTCCCGATTCCGTCATCTGGCAGGAAGCGGAAAATCGCCTGCATGCGCAAAAAGCACTGATGGAGTTGCTGATCAGCGCCTGATTGCCCTGCCGAATCCGAGGCTGTGGGTATTACCGTTTTTTCCGAGAAAATCACAGAAATCTTCCACGCTCCCGCATTCGCGGGGATAAGCCTGTTTTCAATATAAAACTCAGTGGCTTAGCTCGACAGAGTCGCCGACGGCGATCGTTTACCCACAGAATGTCCACAAAAAAGACCCAGCATCCTCTGCTTGCATTGTCGGTCATACCCGCCTATCTTGGGGTTTCCGGAGCTGTGAACCCCTACATATAGAGGTTGAGCCAAAAAACCAGAAAAAGCTCAACGGAGACCCGTTTCCGGAAATAAAAGGACCAGCACACCACAACAAATTGGCGTTTCAGAGGCAGCTCAAGATATGCAAACAGGCAGTGAGTCATTAGAACAAGAAAGCGTCGCGTCCACTCCAGCTGCGACTCGAGAAAACCCCAATCCGACAAGATTGTCCGCCACAGCGCCCGGCCAGTTGCGGGTCATCAAACGCAACGGCACGGTGGTGCCTTTTGAAGACAGTAAAATCACGGTTGCGATTACCAAAGCCTTTTTGGCTGTGGAAGGTGGCACCGCTGCCGCCAGCAGCCGCATTCATGAAACGGTTGCCAACCTGACTGCGCAGGTCGTCGCGACCTTCAAACGCCGCATGCCCTCGGGCGGCACGCTGCACATCGAGGACATTCAGGATCAGGTCGAGCTGGAATTGATGCGCGGCGGCGAGCACAAAATCGCGCGTGACTATGTGATCTATAGAGAAGCGCGACGCCAGGAACGCGATGCTAAGGTCGAGCTGTCCCCTGAATCACAGGCCGCGGCAAAGGGCATCAACATTGTCCAGCCCGACGGCAGCAAAGCACCTCTGGATATCGAGCGCATTGGCACCATCGTCACCGAAGCCTGTGCCGGACTGAAGGATGTTAGCGAGTCCGCCATCATCGATGAGGCCCTGCGTAATCTCTACGACGGCGTATCGGCGAAAGAGTGCAGTACCTCACTGGTGATCACGGCACGCACCTTGATCGAGCAGGAACCCAACTACAGCTACGCGGCCGCGAGGCTGCTACTCGACGATCTGCGCGCGGAAGGTCTGAGCTTCATGGGGGTCGCTGAGAGCGCCACGCAGGGGGAGATGA
>JADHQF010000018.1 GCA_016778085.1 Luminiphilus sp.
GTACATCCACTGCTGCCAGAGCGTGTTTCGCCATCTGACGAGGTCATAGGCCAACTTGGGGGGTAAAACGCGACGCAACCAATTGGCGAGGCCATCAATGGACGGCCTCGAGACCACATACGTCGGGGAGCGCTGCAGCATCGTGATATGCGAAGCCTGCCGTGCCATATTGGGTACCAGCGTCATCGCCGTAGCACCTGAACCGATTACAACGACTTTTTTGTCCGCGTGATCAAGGCTGTCCGGCCAAAACTGGGGATGGATCCACTCCCCCCTGAAGGCCGCCTTGCCCTCAAAGTCTGGCTCGTAGCCCTGATCGTAGCTGTAATACCCGGCACACATCAGAAGGAAACCGCAACGATAGCGCCTGATGCCTTCCGGGGTCTCGACGGTCAGCTGCCACTGACCTCGCTCACTGCTCCAGTCAGCAGCGATCAATTTTTGGGTAAATCGAATACGTTCGCGAATACGGTGCTCGTCGGCCGTTTCATTCACGTAACTGAGAATCGAAGGGCCGTCTGCGATACTTTTTTCCGCTTCCCATGGTTTGAAATCGTAACCGAGGGTGTGCATGTCGCTATCAGACCGAATACCGGGGTAGCGGAACAAGTCCCATGTCCCACCAATCGCTTCGCGACGCTCCAACAGAATAAAGTCACGATCCGGGCATTCGCGCTGAAGACGTACCGCAGTGCCGATGCCGGAGAGGCCCGCGCCGATGATGATGACGTCGAAAGCCTCGGCGTCCATCTCTTGGACTGGAGGGATATCAACCGTTGAATTCATAACCTTCTCCTTACCGATCCCTGCCGGCAGCCGCGCAGACAACGTGACGCCCGCGCTTTGCTCATCAGACAGGGCCACAGCGAGCACCCTGCGGTAACACACCACTTTACACCCTTTTCTAAGAGCCAGCGCCGGGGGCTCACAGGAGTCTCCAAAGAATCAGCAGTGCCAGGCAGGGTGACTACTGATTCTGGCGACCCTTAGTAGCGGCAATGCGCAAGCGCAGTGCATTGAGCTTGATGAAACCCTCGGCATCAGCCTGATCGTAGGCGCCGCCATCCTCTTCAAACGTGGCAATACTCTCGTCAAACAGAGAGTCACTGGATCGCCGACCGGTGATGGTGATGTTGCCCTTATACAGCGAAACCCGCACATCGCCGTTCACCACCTTTTGCGTCTGGTCGATGGCGGCTTGCAGTGCATGGCGCTCGGGAGACCACCAGTATCCGTTATAAATCAGCTTGGCGTAGCGCGGCATCAGCTCGTCTTTCAAATGCGCTACTTCTCTATCCAACGTGATGGACTCGATGGCACGATGAGCTCGCAGCAGAATGCTGCCCCCGGGCGTCTCGTAGCAGCCGCGAGATTTCATTCCCACATAGCGGTTCTCGACAATATCGGCGCGACCGATTCCGTTAGCACCGCCTCGCTCGTTCAACTTCGCCAGTATCTCCGCAGCGGTCAGCACCTCACCGTCGATCGCTACCACGTCTCCGTGCTCAAAGGTCAGAATCAGTTCTTCCGCCTGATCGGGCGCAGCTTCAGGGCTCACCGTCCAACGCCACATGTCTTCCTCGGGCGGGATCCAAGGGTCCTCCAACACGTCACCCTCATAGGAAATGTGCAGCAGGTTGGCATCCATGGAATAAGGCGATTTCTTTTGTGCCTTGGCAAAGTCCACGGGGATATTGTGCTGCTCGCAGTAGGCCATGAGCGCCTCGCGGGAGTTCAAGTCCCACTCTCGCCACGGCGCAATCACCTGAATACCGGGTTTCAGAGCATAGGCGCCTAGCTCAAAACGCACCTGGTCATTCCCTTTACCCGTTGCACCATGGGCGATGGCGTCGGCACCGGTCTCATTGGCAATTTCGACCAATCGCTGCGCGATCAACGGCCGGGCGATGGAGGTGCCAAGCAGGTACTCACCCTCATACACCGTGTTGGCACGGAACATGGGAAACACGAAGTCGCGCACAAAGGATTCCTGGAGATCTTCAATGTAAATCTCCTCCACACCCAGTGCTCGCGCTTTGGCGCGAGCGGGCTCAACTTCCTCGCCCTGGCCAATGTCTGCAGTGAACGTCACCACTTCACACTGGTAGGTTTCCTGCAGCCAGCGCACGATCACCGAGGTATCCAGCCCCCCGGAGTATGCGAGCACAACCTTATTCGCCGTTGCCATAACCATGCCTAAAAAAACGGGAGCGTAGTGTACGTCCGCGACTGGCTCCGCGCCACACAAGCCACAGCCTCGGTTGCGAGCGCGCGACCTCTGCTACACTGGTAAGACCGAGTGGGTACCTTTGATCATGACCGCGTTAACGCTGACATTACCGGATGACTGGCACATCCACCTGCGGGACGGGGCAGCCCTCGCCACCACGGTGACCGACGTGGCCCGTTGGGCTGGGCGTGGCATCGTCATGCCCAACCTCACACCACCGGTCTTGAATGTGACAGATGCACTCAGTTATCGAGAACGCATTTTGGCTCATGTCCCAGAAGGCCGGGACTTCGACCCGCTCATGGTCCTGTATCTCACTGACGCCACCACCCCGGAGATGGTGGCGGAGGCGGCCGAGTCTCCGCATGTGCAGGGCATCAAACTTTACCCGGCCGGCGCAACCACCAACTCGGATGCGGGCGTCACGGGCATCGAGGCGCTGTATCACGTTTTCGAGGCGATGGAGCGGCATGATTTGCCACTGCTGATACACGGTGAAGTCACCGATCATCACGTGGATATTTTTGATCGCGAGAAGGCCTTTATCGATTACGCACTCATCCCTGTCGTCGATGCCTTCCCTGCGCTCCGTATCGTGCTTGAACACATCACCACCGCGGACGCCGTGCAGTTTGTTCAGGCATCTGGCGACAATGTCGCCGCGACGGTCACAGCGCACCATCTGCTGTACAACCGCAACGACATGCTGGTGGGAGGAATCCGGCCACACTTGTTTTGCTTGCCCGTACTCAAGCGCGATAAACATCAATCGGCACTGCGCCAGGTGGTCACATCAGGCCACCCACGCTTCTTCCTCGGCACGGACTCAGCACCCCATGCCCGGGGCGACAAGGAATCAAGCTGTGGATGCGCGGGCTGCTACACCGCCCATGCCGCGCTCGAGCTTTATGCGGAAGTCTTTGAAGAAGAAAACGCACTCGATCAGCTAGAGGCGTTTGCCAGCTTCAACGGCCCGGACTTCTACCGCTTGCCACGCAACAGCGACTCAATCACGCTCACCAAAGACACTCAGTCCATACCCGAGGCATTCCGCCTCGGTGACAGCGAAGTCGTGCCTATTCGTGCTGGTGACAGCGTGGGCTGGACAGTCTCCCGCTAGCGGCGATGACTGATTCCACGCACCCAGCAGGTGCTGATGACGACCAGACCCTCGCGGCCGCAGCCGGCCCGACAATGCGCGACCGATTCCGCGGGTTCTTGCCAGTCGTAGTGGATATCGAAACCGGCGGCTTCAACTGTCAGACCGACGCCATACTCGAGATCGCCATGACGCTGCTCACGATGAATGAGGATGGCCAATTAGAGATCGCCGAAACCCACAGTCGCAACGTCGAGCCATTTGAGGGCGCAAACCTTGATCCGTCTGCACTGGAATTCACCGGCATTGATCCCGAGAGTCCTTTGCGCGGCGCAGTGCCTGAAGATATCGCCCTTGGAGAACTGTTCGCTGTCGTGCGGCAAGCGGTCAAGTCGAGCCACTGTAACCGGGCCATTCTGGTGGGCCACAACGCGCACTTTGACGCGGGATTTCTGAATGCCGCTACAGAGCGGTTGGGGCTAAAGCGCAACCCGTTTCACCCCTTCTCCCACTTCGACACCGCCACCCTCGCCGGACTCGCAGTGGGCCATACGGTGCTCGCGCGGGCCTGTGCGCTGGCAGATATCCCCTTTGACAACAACGAAGCGCACTCGGCCGATTACGATGCCGCCAAAACCGCTGAGCTATTCTGCCTTATCGTGAATCGCTGGCAGTCGCTGGGGGGGTGGACGACTCCGGTTCCGGCTGAGGACCCCGAATAACGCGCCCCGGATACTCACCCGTTGCAACACCCTCTCGGAACGTGACCCGCCCCGACTTGATCGTGCAGTCGTAACCCGAAGCCGTCTGAAGCAGGCGCCGCCCTCCTGCGGGCAGATCGAAGGCCACCGTAGGTAAATTAAGTTGCAACGCATCGAGGTCGATCACATTGAGGTCCGCAAGTAAGCCCGGCGCCAGGACGCCACGATCCTCGAAGCCGTAAAGCCTAGCGGTGTCATGGCACTGGCGCTTGATGGCGCGCTCAAGTGGCATTCGCTGCCCTTCCCGGTCGCGTACCCAATGCTGAAGCATGAAGGTGGTCGCCGCGGCATCGCAGATCGTTCCGCAGTGGGCACCGCCGTCCGAGAGCGAATTCACGCAATCATCCGAATCAAGCGCCTCTTCAAGAAAATCGAGATTCCCGTCGGCGTAGTTCAGTAACGGGAAGTAAATCATGCCCGCACCTTCGTCACGCATCATGAAATCATAGGCATACTCCGCAGCCGTCACACCCGCCGCTGCGGCCCGCTGCTCGATGGATTGCTCCGCAGTGGGCTCGTAATTGAAGCCTGGTAGCATTTCGTACTGCATCGAGAAGGCGGTCTCCATCAAATCAGCGATCAGCTGCAGGTCGCTACCCGTGGGCTCGCCCTGCTCGGAAAGCAGCTGGCTGCGGAAACTGGGATCCTGCAGGTGTTGCCACTGCTCAGACCAGGGCTTGTCTGCGATCGCCTTCCAACTCGGACGCTGCGAAAACGGATGGAACGTGGCGCGCCATCCCAGAATCAACCCGGTGCCCCGCATGGAGATCTGGGCGACGATATTCCCGCCTTTGGCATTCTGGGCTCGCATATCACCCAGCTGGTCTTTGAACGGCAAACTCTTGATGGGTGATTCAAGCGCAGTGAAGGTCACGGGTGCACCGGTCTCCCGGCTGAGGTCACCCATCCACTCGAACTCGTTCCACTCAGGCAACAAATCGCTCGCCATCTCGAAAACGCCATGACCCGCTCGCTTCAGCGCGCGACCAATGCCCAGCAGCTCTTCTTTTGTCGCCGTGGTACCCGGGACCAGCTCTCCCTCGATAGATTTGTGCAGGATCGTGCGCGAGGTGGAAAAGCCGACCGCGCCGGCGCGAAGACCTTCCTCCACAATGGCTGACATCCGCGCAATCTCAGTCTCTGTTGGCTCCTCGTTTGCCGCACCGCGATCACCCATTACGTAGGCGCGCACCGCTCCGTGGGGGACCTGAGCGGCAACATCCACTGTGCGATCTAGCCCTTCTAGGGCATCGAGATATTCCGGGAATGACTCCCAGTTCCAGGTCATCCCCTCGGTCAGCGCGCTGCCGGGAATATCTTCCACCCCCTCCATCAAGCCCACCAGCCACTCCTGCCGATCTGGTGCCGCGGGCGCAAAGCCGACGCCGCAGTTCCCCATCACCACGGTCGTCACCCCATGCCAAGAAGAGGGTGCCATTTCCTGATCCCAGGTGGCTTGGCCGTCATAATGCGTATGAATATCCACAAACCCCGGTGCGACAACGCGTCCGGCGGCATCAATTTCTTCTGCGCCACCCTCTGCCAGATCACCCATCGCAACGATACGGTCGCCGACAATACCGATATCCATCACCTTCCCAGGGGCGCCCGTGCCATCCACCACTAAACCGCCGGTAATCTTGAGATCAAACATTCACGATTTCTCCTGCCTATGAAGGCCTACCTGATGACTCTTTATTGCTTCAGCGACCGGTCTGGTCTGACTCCCCGCTGAGCTCCACCAAAATGTTATCCATTTCCTCCAGCAACTGCTCCACCGAAGTCAGTCCCTGAAGCTGATATTTGAGCCCTTCGTCAATGGGCAACAATTGTGCCAGCTGAGCGCCCACGCGCCAGCCATCTGTGAGGTCACTGTCGAGTTGCAGCCGTTGGATCTGGGGATGCCGCAACAGCCCTTCCAGCACCTCGGCAAGACCCGCAAAGCTGTCGGGGAGCTGCATCGTCTCCGGTATGTCACGCCACACCACTTCTGCCTTCACAAGGCCACTGGGCTCCCGCCACACCGACTGCACGTCAAAAGGCTCCTGTCCCTCAATCGTGATGCCGAGCAGGCCGTTCGGGAGCTGATCCCAGTCGACAATCCGGGCATAGGTGCCGTACTCGCCAACATTCGGGGTATCGAGCGATCCTCCCGATACCTCCGACCCCTGCTGGAGCCACACAACACCGAAACCCTCATTTTCGCGCATGCAGTGCGCCACCAAATCGAGGTAGCGCTGCTCAAAGATCTGTAAAGACATGCGGCCCGATGGCAACAGCACCGACGAAAGGGGAAATAAGGCAATCTCGGACATCAATCAGCCAGCCGTTTCAAGCTCTAGAGCATTTAACAGCGTGAGCGCCTCACTGCGACTTTGACCGCAGACAGCGGGCTCGGGTTTGAACCTGTCGCAGACCGCGGGACGCCGGGGATCGCCGTACAAATTGCACTGCGCGTTATCCAGTAAATGTAGACAGGGCACTCCGGCCGGTTTGCCCTGGGGCATACCAAAAAAGGGCTGCAGAATGCCCGGCGCGATACAGCAGGCGCCACACTGTGGGCGACAGTCCATCAGCCGTGATCCGGCCCAAAAGGCTTGAACATAATGATCAGCTGGGGCAGCAGCAACAGTGCACCGGCCACAGCGGCGATCATGGCGACCACGGTCAACACGCCGAAATAAAGACTCGGCGTGAAGTTGGACAGGGTGAGCATGGCAAACCCCACGACCACCGTCAGCGTGGTGTAGTACATCGCCCGACCAATACTGCTGTGACTGCGCAGCATGGCGGCGCGATAATCCTGGTCCACTGCAATTTCATCCCGAAAACGATGGAGATAGTGAATACAGTCATCGACCCCGATTCCGACCACAATCGCGGCAATCGTAATCGTCATAATATCCAGCGGTATGCCAGCAAGACCCATAAGTCCCAGCACCAGCCCTGCTGCGAGGATATTGGGTGCGAGTGCCAACAGCGCCAGCGCCAGTGATCGGAACAATATCCAGAACATCAGCCCAATGGCGATAAAGACGGCACCGAGCGTCATTATCTGGGACTGGAATAAACTCTGGAGTACGTTGTTGTACAGCACCAGCAAAGAGGTGAAATGCAGACGCTCGGGTTCAATACCGGTCTCTTCCAGAATCTGCTCACGCAACTCCTTCAGATATGCATCACGTCGCAGCGACTCGCTAGTCTCCATGACCCTGACACTCAGTCTCGCCTCCTGCGCCTCAGCAAAATAAAAGGGCGTTACAAGAGCATTGTTGACCTCTTCGGGCAGGCTGTTCTCCACCAGCGCCAGCTCGACGCCGCCCAGCTTGCCCCCATAAAGACCGTCCATGACCTCAAATGCCGTGGATAGCGACAGCACCTTTCCCGACTCAGCCCGACTCTCAATGATGGCGTGAACCTGATCGATCAGTTGGCGCCCCGGCACAGAGAACCAGTAGCCCGCTGCCTGGGTTTCGTCTGCACCAAAGCCGAAATCAATATCGAACACGTCGTCGAAAAAGCCGCCATCATCATCTTCCCAGCCCTCGTCATCAGACGGTGATGTCTCTTTTGCGACTTCAGGTTCTTCCGCAGGGGCTTCGAGAATCACATCCAGCGGAATCGTGCCGCCTAGGCGGGCGTCCAGAAGCTCCATCCCCTGATAGATCTCGGTGTGCTCCTTGAAGTAATCAATAAACCGGTTTTCGACTTCCAGGGCACGGACACCGGCCACTGATAGCATCACCAAACCCAGAGTGGCTGCGACCACCAGGCGGCCATGCTGTTGCACCACGCGCGCAAATCGAATGGTGAAAGGCTTCTCTGCCTGGCCTGCTGTGGTCAGCGGCTTATCAGGAATGATCACCATCAAGGCGGGCACCACGGTGAACGCCGAACAAAAACCCAGAACGATGCCGGTGGTCATCATCCACCCAAAATCGATCACGGGTTGCAGGCCCGCCACCACCAGAGAAGTGAATGCCACGATGGTGGTCATGGCGGTGTAGAGACAGGGCACCATCATCAGCTTCGCTGCACCGGCGGACAGCTGCTCGCGCGGCGCGTCCGGCTGCTGTCGCTGCAACTCGCGATATCGCACCACGAGGTGAATCGACAGCGACAGTGTCACAATCAACAGCACCGCGACCGAATTCGACGAGATAACCGTCATGCGCCAATCGGTTCCCGCCAGAACGCCGAGTAACAAGGTTGCGGTCGCACTGCAGGTGATCAACGGGATGAATACCCATTTCCAACTGCGAAAAATGAGCCACAGCACCACCGCCATGACCGCCAGAATGGCCGTGCCAAACGTCACCAGATCAGAACGCACGAAGGCCATCATGTCTGCGGCGATCATCGGTACGCCGCCGACAAAAATCTTGGCGTAGGGGCGAAAGCGTTCCGCGACATCGCGCACAGCGGCAACCATGCGGTCCCGCTCAGCGCCGATTCTTGCCAGCGCCAGATCGTAATCCGCCTCGACCTGCGCCAATCGGTCTGCCTTTTCGGCACCCAGGGCCCCTTCGCGTTCCTGAGCGCGCAAGGCCTCCCGCTCATCGAGCAGCGACTCAGCCAACTCATCAGCCTGCAGAGAAACCTGCACCGCCGTGAGGTCTCCCCTTTCGCTGACCAGCAGATTGCGATAAACCGGACTGGTTGTGAGCTCCTTGAGCGCCAGCTCTCGATCCACCTCAGGGTCACGCAGGGTAGCAATACTGTCAGCGCGAGCCAGATCAGTCAGGGACAGCGGCGGGCTCTCGAGCAGCGGCACATCGAGCACCGTAGTCACGCTCGCCACGCCGCGAAGTCGCTCGAGCTCGTCTGCCATGGCCGCCAGTGGTTCCAGCGAGTCATCAGAAAGAAGCGGGACCCCGGGCTCCCAGGTCAATATCAGAAACTCGTCACCTGCGTACTTCTCGGCGGACTCTCGAAAGTAGGCCAGATCGGGGTCACCTTGAAGCAGCAAAGAGTCAGAGGAAGCGTCCAGCCGCAGCTTGGGAAGTTGCAGCAAGGCGATACCAATCACCAGCGCGAAACAAGACAGCACCCAAATCGGTTTGCGCAAAATCAGCGCATAAAATCGCTCGACCCGGGTCACGACTGAGCGCGCTCTTCCAGAGCCGCCAGCAAGCGGCCGTGCAGACCGTCAAATCCACCGTTACTCATGATGACAATGCTATCTCCAGGTGTTGCCACAGCCAGCGCCCGCTCAATCAGGGCATCAGTGGTGTTAAGAGCTTCCTGTCCATCGGCGGTCACAATACTACCCAAATCCCACTTCAGATCAGGCGGTGTGAACCACAGGGCGTAGTTGGCCGCCTCGGCACACTTCGCCAAGGCGCCTTTGTGCTCTCCCAAACGCATGGTGTTGGAACGCGGCTCTATGATCGCGATGAGCTTTCCTGCCTCAAATTGCGCGCGCAGTGCGTTCAGCGTGCCCTCAATCGCGGTGGGGTGGTGAGCGAAATCATCATAAACCGCCACACCGGCAGGCTTCCCCAATAATTCCAGCCGACGCTTCACGCCCTTGAAGGACGCTAGCGCCTTGACCGAGATGTCCAAAGACACTCCGACGTGATGCGCCGCCGCAATCGCAGCGGTGGCATTGGCCGCGTTATGCGAACCAATGAGTTCCCACTGCAACTCGGCCTCCGCACCATCAGGCGCGGTAATGTGCAGTGCGTCTGCAGCAGAAGACAGCGCGCGCCAGGTCCAGCCTGCGCACTGCTCGTCATCGGCGCCCGCGACTGTCTCGACCGGAGTCCAACAGCCTTTCTCCAAAACTCGATCGATCGCCTCGCCGCCACCGCGGACAATCAACCCGTCGCCGGGAATACACCGCACTAAATGATGGAACTGGGTCTCGATCGCAGCGAGGTCAGGGAAAATATCCGCATGGTCGTATTCGAGATTGTTGATCACCGCCGTTTTGGGGCGGTAATGAACAAACTTAGACCGCTTGTCGAAAAAGGCGGAGTCATATTCATCTGCCTCGACCACAAAATAAGCGCCGCCACCCAGTCGCGCGGACAGGCCAAAGTTGGAAGGGATCCCGCCGATCAAAAACCCAGGCTGAAGCCCGGCCTGCTCCAGAATCCATGCCAACATACTGGCCGTGCTGGTTTTGCCATGAGTGCCCGACACAGCGAGCACCCATTGATCCTGGAGAATATGGCGACCCAGCCATTCCGGCCCAGAGGTATAGGGGATGCCGCCATTCAGCATCGCCTCGACGACCGGCTGACCGCGGGACAGCGCATTGCCCACCACCACGCAACCGGGTGCAGGCGAGAGTTGATCGGCATCGTAGCCGTCAACAAGCGGGATATCACTACTGAGAAGCTGGGTGCTCATGGGCGGATAAATATTCCGGTCAGAACCTGTGACCGAAAAACCGCACTCGCGCGCCAGCAGCGCCAAACCGCCCATAAACGTGCCACAAATACCGAGAATGTGAATGTGATCAGACAAGGAGGTTCTCCGCGCTGGGCGGAGATTATCACGGCCGGTTTGCCAATGGCTCCCGCGAGGTCTACGGTACGCACTTCCTGACAGGCTACCCAAGCAGTTCAGCATGAGTCAACGCAATCTCTTCTACGCCCAATCCGGCGGCGTCACACCCGTTATCAACGCCTCGGCCGCTGGCGTTATCCAAACCGCCCGAGCGCACTCCCGACACTTTGGCAAAGTCCTCGCGGGAAAAAACGGGATTGTCGGCGCGCTGAAAGAAGAGCTGATCGATACCTCGCGAGAAAGCCGCCGCGCAATTGAAGGACTCATGACGACCCCGGGTGGTGCTTTCGGCTCTTGCCGATACAAGCTCAGAGGCTTTGACGAGAATCGAGCCGAATATGAGCGGCTGATCGAGGTGTTTCGCGCCCACAATATTGCCTACTTTATTTATAACGGCGGTGGCGACTCGGCGGATACCTGCCTAAAAGTCTCCCAAATCAGTGAGCAGATGGGCTATCCCATCCAAGCGATCCACGTGCCGAAAACCATTGATAACGACCTGCCCCTGACCGATAACTGCCCCGGCTTTGGCTCCGTCGCCAAGTACGTGGCGATTTCAACCCGCGAGGCGGCACTCGATATCGAGTCGATGTGCGCGACCTCAACCAAAGTCTTCATTCTCGAGGTCATGGGTCGACACGCCGGCTGGATCGCAGGCGCTAGTGCGCTGGCTGCAAGCGAGCGCGGCGACGCACCTCATATTATTTTGTTCCCCGAAATTGCTTTCGATCAGAAAAAATTCCTGAGTAAAGTCGACCAATGTGTGAAGCGCTATGGATACTGCGTCGTTGTCGCCTCAGAAGGAACCAGCACCGCAGATGGCCGACTCCTGTCAGATCAGGGTGAGCGGGATGCCTTTGGGCATACTCAGCTCGGTGGTTTGGCGCCACTGCTGGCAGGCATGGTCAAAGAAAAACTGGGCTACAAGCACCACTGGGCTGTCGCAGATTATCTGCAGCGCGCTGCACGCCATATTGCCAGCCAGACAGACGTTGATCAGGCCTTTGCGCTGGGTAAAGCGGCCGTGGAACTGGCTCTGGAAGGCGCCAATGCGGTGATGCCAACCGTAGAGCGACGCTCGACCAAACCGTATCGATGGGCCATTGGCACCGCACCACTTCATCGAGTGGCTAATCGCGAGAAAAAGATGCCGCGCCGGTTTATCAGCAAAGATGGCTTTGGCGTAACCGCGGCGGGGCGGTCCTATTTCGAGCCACTGATTGCCGGCGAGGCCTACCCCGACTATCAGAAAGGCATGCCGCGCTATACCCGGCTCAAAAAGGTGCTGCTGCCGCAGCGTTGCACAGCCTGGTCCGACTAGCCCTGACTTATTGACGAGCACTTATTGGAAGGGCAAAAGCCAGACGACGCCCGACATCAGTAAAAGTCTCGCGGGGTGACGTAGGTAGCCGTTAAGGAGTTATGACTAAGGAACTGTGACTAAGTAGCTGTGACGTAGCGCTCCATTAGACGATCAACCTGGGGCTCGATCACCTCCAGCATCGCCAGCGGCTCATGACCTTTGCCGCAGGCATCAGGCTCTCCCCGCCATAAAGGAATCAGAAACTCTGTCGACACCCTATCCTGATAGTTCAGAGCGGCAGGCCGGTAGCTCACGTGCCATGCCTCCGGTGCAATGCCTCCGCGATCAACGGCATAGGGTTTGTAGAAGCCTTCGGCATCGTCAGTAGCCATCAAGTCATCTAACCAGCACGTCATCTCAAAAAAAGGGCCCGAAGGTGCATACTCTGAGGGGGATAAAAGTGGGCGGTAGTCCGCATGTACGGCAGACGCATCCCAGATATCCAGATCCGTACCCCAGTGATGCCGTGAGGTACCCGGCAGAGCAGAAAATCGCAAAATTAGATGCAACCACTCGTCGTCGTCGTACTGGGCACGATCAAGGGGTCGACCCTGTCCGTCAGTGACCGGTCGAGCCCCCGTCCATTTGTCGTTAATGATGCGCACCTGTCGGTCATAGTCTCGAAAAGCCGACGCAACACGAAGGTCCAATCCCCGCTCCGCGGCTCGGCGCCCGAGGGCTTGAAAAGCGCCTGCTGTCTCGCCCTCTGCCCGAAGATCGGGTGTGATCGAGACGAGATGCTCCGTAGAGAGGCCAAAAGCAATCATAGACCGCTGCATAACTACCGCGTATCCCACCCGTGTGCTGCCACAGGATAGATCCCACCGACAGTGATGTCATTGAGCAGCGTATACACCTTCAATCCATTTGCCATTGCCTGTCGAAGGGCCAACGAATAGGTCGGATCAATGTCCGCTGCAGCCGCTACACGGTCAATACCAGCGTGCAAAACCGCAAAGACCAAGGCAGCGCGGTGACCGCGTTCCATTGCTGCCTGTAACTCAACCAGATGCTTAGTCGCTCGAGCACTCACCGCATCAGGAAAGGCACCCGCGCCATCGCCATAGTGCAAACTGACGGATTTGACCTCCATATATAAGCCACCATTTGCCGGGATAAAAAAGTCCGCCCGTGATCCCTCGGCAATTTTGACCTCGCGCCGCAATTCGGCATCGGCGGCGACCAGAGACGAAAAATGGCCGTCTCGCAGGGCCTCCTCGACCACATCATTGGCCCGCGCCGAGTGAATACATGCAAGCCCTGTCTCTGTCTCCACCAATTCCCAGGTCCATGGCAGCTTGCGCTTGGGGTTGTCGTGGTAGGACAGCCACACCGCCGATCCAGCCGTCTGACAGCCACTCATGGCGCCAGTATTGGGGCAGTGCGCGCAGATCGGCGTGTCGTCCTCGGGCAGCATCACGTCTGCGAGGAAGCGCTTATGCCGCCTCACCAAGCTAGCGCGCGTTAAAGGTGGAAAATTCATATTATTTGTTTCGTCATGACACACATCAAACCCGTCAACGCCTTCATAAGGTAATTGGCCAGGGCCTAAATCAGCGGTAGCACCGACCGGTGAAGTCTGATAGCTTCCCGGCGCAATTAGTCACGGCATTGGCTGTCGGGACATTTAAGAGGAAGAACATCACCATGGCCAGTCGAAAATCCGCTGCCAAAAAGGCACCTGCAAAGAAAAAAGCCTTAGCCAAAAAAGCACCTGCCAAGAAAAAGGCCGCAGCCAAAAAGGCACCTGCCAAGAAAAAGGCCGTAGCCAAAAAGGCACCTGCCAAGAAAAAGGCCGCAGCCAAAAAGGCACCTGCCAAGAAAAAGGCCGTAGCCAAAAAGGCACCTGCCAAGAAAAAGGCCGTAGCCAAAAAGGCACCTGCCAAGAAAAAAGCCGCAGCCAAAAAGGCACCTGCCAAGAAAAAAGTCGTCGCTAAAAAGGCACCCGCCAAGAAAAAAGCCGTCGCTAAAAAGGCACCCGCCAAGAAAAAAGCCGTAGCCAAAAAGGCACCCGCTAAGAAAAAAGCCGTAGCCATAAAGGCGCCTGCCGAGAAAGAAGCCGTAGCCAAAAAGGCGCCTGCCAAGAAAGCACCCAATAAGAGGAGCCCAGCAAAAGTCGCGCGGGCGGTGGGCGAACTCCAGAAATTCGATGACTTCAAGCCCTACAAGCCAGGTCGGGGCGAGAGCTATATGAACGACGAGCAGATTGAACACTTCAGAGGCATTCTGCTTAATTGGCGCGGTGAACTGGTCGATGAGGTCACGCGAACCGTCTCGCATATGAAAGACGAGGCGGCGAACTTCCCTGATCCCGCCGATCGTGCCACGCAAGAAGAGGAATTCAGTCTTGAGTTACGCACGCGAGACCGCGAGAGAAAGTTGATCAAGAAAATCGATTCCACACTGGACCGATTGCAGAACGATGATTACGGCTACTGTGATGCTTGTGGCATCGAGATTGGTATTCAGCGGCTTGAGGCAAGGCCTACCGCGACCATGTGCATCGACTGTAAGACCCTGGCAGAGATCAAGGAGCGGCAGGAGCTGGGTTGAACGACTCACCAGCAGACACCGATTCCAACTCCTATCGCGGGCGCTTTGCGCCCTCCCCGACCGGACCGCTCCACGCGGGCTCCTTGGTCGCAGCACTAGCCAGCTTTCTCGATGCGCGACACCATCACGGACGATGGCAGCTGCGCATAGATGACATCGACCCCCCTAGGGCCGTCGCAGGGAGCATCGATACCATCACCAAGGCCCTCGTTGCACACGGGCTGGTATGGAGCGGCCCTATCCTTTATCAATCGCATTCCTCCTCACGCTACGACAGCGCGCTTGATCGGCTCATGTCATCGGGATGGTTGTTTCGCTGTCTCTGCACCCGAGCTACGCTCGACGACAATGGCTGTTGTGGGCAGCGCTGTCAGGACCAAAACATCAGTGCTGAGACGCCGCATAGTCTGCGTGTCAAAGTCACACCTGAGAGGCTAGAGGGATTTAGCGATCGGTTTTTGGGAGAGCAGCCCGCTCTAGCCAAGACTGCGCAAGAGGATTTCATTGTGAAGCGCCGCGATGGTCTCTACGCCTACCAACTGGCCGCAGCGATTGATGATGCGAAGCCCAGCTTCACGCACATTGTTAGAGGCGCAGATCTGCTGGAATCCACGTATCGGCAACGCTGGATACAGCACCTTCTTGGGCTGGAGTCACCTTCTTATGCCCATGTGGCAATTCTGGTCGATGAGACGGGCAACAAGCTGAGCAAGCAGACCGGTGCGCCACCCCTAGACAACCGTCAACCTGAGCAAAATGTTCGCCAATGCTTGCAGCACCTGGCGCAGCCCGCGCCACCGAGCAGCGCACGCCGTGTACCCGAGATTCTCGACCACGCTACTGAAAACTGGTGCATGAGAAGATAATCAACACCTTTTGGTAAATGTGTTACTTTCTAACTCGCATGCCAATCTATCGCCGGTAACATTGGCGAGTCGGAGCACAGCGCGAGGGCCCATGCGAATCCAATTAATTGAGAAAGACCCAGCATTGCTGGCAGCCTTGACGGAAGCGTGTCAGCACGCCGGGACCGACGTGCTGACTGATATCCCAGCAGACGAGCGAGGTCTTGCTCTCTGGCAACCGCAATGCGATCTGGTGATAGTAGGGCAACATCCCGCTTTCGCCGATCTGGCGACACTCAACCGAAGGGTGTGGCCTATTCCGCTCGCTGCCCTGTTGCCCACATCACGACCGCAAAACGTGATGCAAGCAGCCCGCTCGGGAGCAGTCGATGTCTGCGATCGTGAGGCTGATGCCGCACACCTTGTCGAGTGGATCGGGCAGCTGTGTGCCGAGCATCAAACCTCTCAAGCTAACGCAGGCCAAAATGACTACTTCCGCAGCGAAGCATGCTCGAGAATGCGAACGCTCGAGGACACCATTGCTCGAGTCGCTCGAACTGACTCCGCCGTACTGATTGTGGGCGAGACGGGGACCGGTAAGGAGCTTGCAGCGAGGCAAGTGCACCGCATCAGCATGCGCGGTGACAAACCTATCGTGACTGTTAACTGCGCCGCTATTCCCGAAACCCTGATTGAATCGGAATTGTTTGGCTATGAAAAAGGGGCTTTCACCGGCGCCACTGCCAGTCGGCTTGGTTTGATTGAGGCTGCTGACGGCGGGACGCTGTTTTTGGATGAAATCGGAGAATTGCCTCTCGCCGCCCAGGCCCGCTTACTGCGCTTTATGCAGGAGGGGGAGATTCGCAGAATTGGCTCCGTTACGAGCAAGCGAGTCGATGTACGTCTGATCTGCGCCACCCACCGTAATCTTGCAGAACTGGCGGAGCGAAGCGAGTTTCGGGAGGATCTTTTCTATCGGATCGACGTACTGAGACTGGATATTCCTGCGCTGCGCGAGCGTGATGGCGATATTGTCGCCATGGCGAATTGGTTTATCGACAAACAAGCGGCCAAGCTCGGTGTGCCGGCCAAGCCGCTATCCGAGGACAGCCGTGACGCTTTGGCGGCACATCGCTGGCCCGGCAATGTACGCGAATTACAAAATGTGATCGAGCGCAGTCTGGTAATGTCCCAAGGCGCAGAGCTGCACATCACGCTGTCCGGATCGGCTTCGTCACAGACAAGCCGCCAGAGTCCGAATGACCCGCCTGCTGAGGGAGGATCGATGGAGGACGCCGACGGCGAGTTGTCACTCGAGGACTACTTTCAGCGATTTGTGCTGCAGCATCAGGACGCGATGAATGAGACGGAGCTGGCACAAAAGCTGGGCATCAGCCGCAAATGCCTGTGGGAGCGGAGACAGCGGTTTGGTATCCCCCGCCAGAAGCAAAAGTCCGCCTGAACATTTCGTTTCTAGTGAGAATTTGTAACACTGCGGTGCAATTACGTAACACTCTTTGGACCTACCGGCCCCGATATCCGGTCAAAAACTGGACAACGCGATGTTTTTTAACACTTTTTTGAATATGGCATGTGACATGCAGTTATTATTGAAGAGCCGGAATAATAATAATCGGCCCAATAAAAAAAACGATGTCATAACGGACCTGGGTGGGGAAGGAAACTTCCCCATGTTTCTTTCTGGGCAACCTCTTTTCTCTGATTTTCAGCTGGCTTTCCTCTCCGGCACGTTGGCAAATGTGCAACGACGTCGCCCCGAGGATCCCGTGTCGCGGTGGATAACCATTCCTTGAAGTCGCAAACGCTGGGTGCACCGGTTTTTGAGCCCTCGGATTTTTCTCCGGGGTCTCGGTTCGTGGTTGAACAACTACAAGAGAACGGTTTCGACGCCTACGTGGTCGGGGGAGCGGTGCGCGATCTTCTGATCGGCATGCACCCCAAGGACTTCGACGTGGCCACCAATGCCACTCCTGAGCAAATCAAGCAGTGCTTTCGCAATGCCCGAATCATTGGACGCCGCTTTCAGATCGTTCATGTGCGGGTCGGTCGGGAGATCATCGAGGTCACCACGTTTCGCCGCGGTCATGAAGAGGAGCGCTCCGAACATGATGCCCGAGCCAGTCAATCCGGCCGGCTACTGAGAGATAACGTGTACGGATCTCTGGAGGAGGACGCTAGGCGCCGGGACCTCACCATCAATGCGCTTTACTACGACACCTCCTCACACCAATTCATTGATCAGCTGGGTGGTCAGGCAGACGTTGCAGATCGCGTGATTCGAATCATAGGCGATCCGGCAGCGCGGTATCGCGAGGACCCTGTCCGGATGCTGCGCGTGGTGCGATTTGCCGCGCGTCTGCAGTTTGATCTGGAATCCGATACCGAGTCGGAGATCTCATCAGTTCGAACGTTACTCACAGACATCCCGCCTGCACGCCTCTTTGATGAGTGGCTGAAGCTGTTCATGAACGGCTTCTCTGCTCCCACTTTCAAGCTGTTAAGGCATTACGAATTGCTCACTTCTCTCATGGGCGAAGCGGCATCCCCAGCAACGCAGCGGAAGCCTGCACTTGAGCTGCAGCAGCTGGCGCTCGGCAATACAGATCGCCGGGTTGCTGACGGGCGGCCTGTCACCCCCGCTTTTCTGCTTGCTGCGCTTTACTGGCCAGCTGTACAGGCATGCGCGGAGCAGCTTGCGGTGAGCGGAGAATCGCCCATCCAAGCTATGCACAGCGCAGGGCAACAAATTGTCCAACAAGCGTGTCAGCGCCTCGCTATCCCCAAGCGCTTCTCTCTGGCAATGCGGGATATCTGGGATCTTCAACCTCGTCTAGAGCGCATGCAGCCAAAGAAAATCAAAGACCACCTGGCCCATCGCTGGTTCCGCGCCTCATTCGATTTGCGTCTACTACGGGAACAAACTGATGCGCTGGGCGACGACTGCTCTGCATTCTGGACCGACCAACAGCAACGGTACCCAGAATTGGTAGGTAGTGCACGAGCGCGTCGAGAGGAACGCAGTGAACGCCGCCCCCGGCGCCGGCGCAGAAATAGCGATTCATGAAGCAGGCGTTAGTGGGTTTGGGATCCAATGTGGAGGAGCCACTGACGCAACTCACGACCGCCTATCGGCGGCTGGCCGCTGATCCAGAAATCACCGTAGAGGCGACCTCAAGCGTGTACTTGTCCGCGCCCCATGGCCCTCAGGACCAGCCGGATTTTTACAATGCGGTGATTTCACTTCACACATCGATGGCCCCAGAGAAACTGCTATCGGCACTTTTAGCCACGGAAACGAAGATGGGCAGAAAACGGCTTCGGCACTGGGGTGAACGCTGCATCGATCTCGACTTACTGGCCTACGACAAATGCGAAATAACCTCCACCGATCTGGTGTTACCCCACCCTCGCGCCCACGAACGTCGGTTCGTTCTAGATCCTATGATTGAATTGCTGGGCAAGGACTACTGCCTCCCAGGAACGAGCACCCTGCAAGCGCTTCAGGCGCAGTGCGCAGGGCAAATGATTCGCGTATTGTGTGAATTCCCGCGATGATCACTGCAGGAGCGATTGGGTTGCCCGAGCAAAGCACTTCTTCTGGGATCTCTCTGCGCGGCCGAACGGTGCCGAGCTACATTGCAGTGGAGGGACCCATTGGCGTAGGCAAAACCACCCTCGCCCGCCGCATCGCCGATACATTTGACTACGACTTGCTGCTTGAAGAAGCTGAGATGAACCCTTTTCTGGAGCGGTTCTATCTGAACCGACAGCAAACGGCACTCGCCACTCAATTGTTCTTCCTGTTTCAGCGCGTTCAAAAAATCACCGAGCTAAAACAGAGAGATATGTTCGATCAGGCCCGCGTCGCGGACTTCGTGCTGGAAAAAGACCCACTGTTCGCTGGCGTCAACCTTGATCCCGATGAGTTCGCGCTCTACGAAAAGGTATTCAGCAAGATGCGCGTCGACGCACCCGTCCCAGATCTGGTGATCTATCTGCAGGCCAGCCCCGATCGACTGCTCGAACGAATTGATCGCCGGGGTATTGACGCCGAGCGACTGATTGATCGTCGGTACCTGGAACAACTGAACGAGGTGTACAGCGAGTTCTTTCTTTACTACGATGCCGCGCCTCTACTGATCGTCAATGCCAATGAGATCGATCTGGCACAGGGCGATAGAGACTATGAGCAGCTCGTGGATTACATGCTGAACATTAAGAAGGGTCGACATTACTTCAACCCTACTTTTTTTAGCTGAGAACCTGCTGATAAGCAGCCGTTGGGAGTCGACAGAATGACCAAGCGCATCACCATTAGCACCTTGGATGCCATGAAGGCATCGGGTGACAAGTTTGTGATGATAACGGCCTACGACGCCACTTTTGCGCGGCTGGCCAGCGAGGCCGGGGCGGAGACGATTCTGGTTGGCGATTCATTGGGCATGGTGCTTCAGGGGCACGAGACGACGATCCCTGTCTCGCTGGACGCAATGGCCTATCACACCGAGTGTGTTGCTCGCGCGCGGCCCCACTCCCTAATTGTCGCCGATTTACCTTTCATGAGCTTTTCTAACGCCGACGACACGC
>JADHQF010000019.1 GCA_016778085.1 Luminiphilus sp.
TGCGCGTCTCCGAAGAGGAAGAGTACGAAGGCGTCGACGTCAGCGAGTGCGGTATGGAAGCGTATCCGGAATTTGCCGGAACCAAGTAATTACCCTGTCCTCTCATGGCAGTTTGGGCCCTTCGGGGCCCTTTTTTTTGGGCCCGTGTTTGGACCCGAATGGTTTGCAGTCCTGCCGACCGGAGTGAGCGAGTGATCTAGGACAAGCCGTGGCGGTGGATTCTGTCATTATCAGGCATTGCTAAAACCACATTCAGCCGGATAATGGAGCCTCAGAATAAAGGGGTGTTCTCATGAAACTGGTCACGGCCATTATTAAACCGTTCAAGATGGATGACGTGCGCGCAGCGCTCTCCGATATTGGTGTGCAGGGTGTGACGGTAACTGAGGTCAAGGGTTTCGGTCGGCAGCGTGGTCACACCGAGCTTTACCGAGGTGCTGAATACGTCGTGGACTTCCTACCCAAACTCAAGCTGGAAATCGCGGCTCCCGATGAGCAGGTCGAGGCGATTGTAGAGGCCATTATTGCTTCGGCCAGTACCGGTAAGATCGGTGATGGCAAGATCTTTGTCGCACCGCTTGAGCAGGTGGTACGTATCCGCACCGGCGAAACCGGCGTCGAGGCGATCTAACGCGGTTAGCCCAAGCCCATCTGGCCCGTTAGCCGTTCGATAGCGGCGGGCAATTCTGACAACTCCTGCACCACACCGGATGCAATCTCACTCGCGCCACCGTCCGGAGAAAACCAAATGGCTTTGGCGCCGGCCGAGACGGCACCCGATACGTCGTTGTCATGACAATCACCGACATGGATGACTTCATCGGCTGACACCCCTGCTCGCTCAAAGGCTTGATGGAAGAGCGCCGGATTGGGTTTGCTGACGCCGAATTCCTCAGCACGCCAGGCGTAGTCAAAGCACGAACCAATCTGCGTTTTTCGCACATCGGCATTGCCGTTGGTCAACGCGCCCAGCTGGAACTGACGCCCCAATGTGTTCAGCACTGACTGGGCATTGGCATAGAGCACGACCTTATGGCGCTGGGAGAGGAATGCCGCAAAGGCCTCACTCGCCGCCGATTCGGCTTCGCCACCGGGGACGCAATGGTGTTGCAGTAGCCGCTCAATAAAGGACTGTCGAAACAGGCTGATGTGGTGCATCAGCTCCGGCTTATCTTCGAGCAGCGTGCGGCGGAGGTCTGCTATCTCCTCCGGCGGGGTGGCGCCGAGTGCGAGCGAGGGAAAGCGCGCGTTGAGATAAGACCACTGTGCCGCTTCTGCGGCTTCCAGCGCCGGCCGCACGTCCCACAGGGTGTCATCGAGATCAAAAGTGATAAGGCGGATTGGCGAACTCATAGGGGGTCACTGCAGGATGTTGATCGTTCCCGGTCGAGGCAGCAGGGATGCTCAGTCTTCATCCGCTGGCGGGCAGTTGCCCAATGACTTCGGCCAGATATTCTAGGAACAGGATGCCGTCCTCGGCCCGGTAACGTTGCGGGTCATGCGATCCGACGCCCAGCACACCGATGTCATCCTCACCTGAGCGGATCGCTACCAGTGCCGCAGATCCTTCCGCCGCGGCAGTGCCGAAGACGGTCTGCATTTCCTCCGGGCGCAGCACGCCGGAAAAGCCGCCACCTTGGCGGATCAACTTGCTGGCCAAAGGCGCTTCCTCGACGCCGTCGGACACCCCATCGAGCCAAACTAACGCGCCCATCTCGGCCTTGAAAGTCCCGGTGACCTGATCGAGCCAGATCTTGGTGAGATCAGGCCGGTTTTCCCCGGCTAGGAGCGCGAGAATAGTATTGCGGGTGGCGTCTAGCAGGCGATCATTCTCTCTGCCGATATCGGACAGTTCTGCCAGTTTCTGACGCGAGGTGATATTGCGTTCCCGCAACACGCTGACCTGCCTCTCGACCAAAGAGATAGCACCCTCGCCTCCGTGTGGTAGGTTGAGGACTGCGAGCAAGCCAGGTCGATCCTGCAAAAAATTGGGATGCGCTCTGAGGAAGGCTTCTACGTCTTTGGGGTCCAGTGTGTCGGGCATGTTTCTCGCTCTGGCTCGGTTGTTTTGATCGTGACTTCAATGCGCCGGTGGTGGGCACCTGTCTACCCTGCTGGTCAGGAGCCGCGATGCGGACTGACTGCCCTGACACGGCGTTCCCTGAATCAGTCTCTCAGGGAGATGGTACCGTCAAATACGGATGCGGTGGGTCCACCCAGCCAGACGGCCGTCTCGGCGCCGTCCCAGCTGACCGAGAGTTTTCCGCCGGGCAGTTGCACCGAGACGGCAGCGTCCAACAAGCCGAGCCCAATACCGTGAACCACTGCGGCGCAGGCTCCGGATCCGCAGGCCTCTGTCTCTCCGACCCCGCGTTCGTACACCCGTAATTTCAGTTCAGTACGGGAGAGTATCTGCATGAATCCCACATTGACCCGGTCGGGAAAACGCTCGTGGGACTCAATCAACGGGCCCAAAGTGTTGACCGGTGCCGCATCGCAGTTGTCGATCACCAGAATGGCGTGGGGATTGCCCATCGATAGCGCGCCGATTGACAAACTTTGCCCCTGAACCTCAAGCGAATACTGGGAAGCCAGCTCGGGCGCAGAGAAGGGAATCACAGCGGGTTCAAATCGGGGTGCCGGTAGCCCCGCGAACACGCGTCCGTCCTCAGAGAAACTGAGAGCAAGTGGTTCACCGTCGGTCAATAAGCAGAGTTCACGCTTTCGCGTCAGTCGCTTTTCACGCAGAAAGCGGCCCACGCATCGGGCACCATTCCCGCATTGGCCCGCCCGGGAACCGTCGGCGTTATAGATCGTGTAGCGAAAATCGGCGTCGGGGGCATCGGGCGGTGTGAGCAGCAGGATCTGGTCACAGCCAATGCCGCGGCGGCGGTCAGCGATGCGTTTCACCTGTCCCATGCTGAGATCAACCGCCTGTGTGACACCGTCGATCACCACGAAGTCATTGCCTGCGCCCTGCATCTTGGTAAAAGCCAGTTTCACGACGCGGGATCCTCCGGGATGCTCTCCCGTTGCCACAGGTCGCTTAAGGACTCTCGCTGACCCACCAGATGCACGGATTCGCCTGAGACCATGACCTCCGCGGCTCGGGGGCGCGTGTTGTAGTTGGACGCCATCGCAAAACCGTAGGCACCCGCACCCATAACGGCCAGCAGGTCGCCCTCAGTTAAAACGAGTGTTCGGTCTTTGCCCAGGAAGTCCCCGGTCTCACAGATAGGGCCGACGACATCCCAGTCTCGTGCATCACCTTCCCGCGGGGTCACGGCCTGAATATCCTGCCACGCGTCGTAGAGTGCGGGGCGGAGCAAGTCATTCATCGCCGCATCAACGATGGCGAAACTCTTTGCCTCGCTGGGTTTCAGGTAGAGCACTCTGGTCAACAGGGCGCCTGCGAGGGCGACGATAGAGCGTCCTGGTTCCAGAACCAACTCCAAATCTCGCGACCCCAGTCGGGTTGCCAGCACGCTCATGTACTCGCCAATTGCCGGCGCACTCTCCTGATAGCTAACACCCAAACCACCACCGATATCGAGGTGCCGCAGATTGATACCTTCTGCCGTAAGGTGATCGATCAATGCCAACAGGCAATCAAGGGATTCTAGAAAAGGCGCTATATCGAGGATTTGACTACCGATGTGGCAGTCAATTCCCACGGGGTTCAATGACGGATTGTCATGTGCCACCCGGTAAAGGCGCCTTGCAGCATTGACGTCGACACCAAATTTGTTTTCGCGCAAGCCCGTTGAGATATAAGGGTGTGTGCCCGCATCGACATCGGGATTTACCCGCACGGATACCGGTGCCACCTTTCCGCACGTCGCCGCAACATCCGCCAGTGTCAGCAGTTCGGGTTCCGATTCGATATTAAAACACCTGATCCCGTGTTCAAGCGCCGACACCATTTCCTGCCGTGTTTTACCGACACCAGAAAACACGATCTTGTTTGCCGCGCCCCCCGCGGCGATCACGCGCTCCAGTTCGCCGCTCGACACCACATCAAACCCGGCGCCAAGCCCGGCCAGCACATTGAGCACAGCTAGGTTGGAATTGGCTTTCACCGCATAACAAATTAGATGTGGTCGACCTGCCAGTGCAGTTTGGTAGGCGAGGAATGCCGATTCGATCGCTTGCCGTGAATACACATAGGTCGGTGTACCATGGGCCTCTGCGATGGCTTCAAGCGATACGTCCTCGCAGTGGAGCGAGCCTTGCTCGTGCTGAAATACGGACATCAGTTAGGCGGTCGCCGATGCGTCATCAGGTTCAGCCGGGCGCAAGGGCCCCTGCTGACCGCAGCTGGCCAGCCAAGCGCAAAGCAGGACGACGAGAAAGGTCCTCACAGTTTGACCTCGGCAAAAGGCGCAGTATAACAGCGCAATGTGGCGCGCCTACGATGAGGCGGCCTATGGCATTGTGTTTAGCACTATCAATCTAGGGGAACCGCCAGATATGCCAAGCAGTGACTATTACGAGCAGATTGAGGAAACGTTCGAGGCGGTCGAGGTCGCCCTCGAATCATTACCGGATGATGTCGATATCCGTGGCGCAGAGGGCGTGATCAACGCCACCTTCAGTAACGGCGTGGTCTTTGTGTTTAGTCGGCAACCTCCCGCAGAGCAGCTCTGGCTGGCGACTCCCGGTGGAGGCTTTCATTACGCTTGGCATGAGGACACGCGAACATGGCGGGACACCAAGAGCGGTGAATCTTTTCATGATTTTTTGGTAAAGGAATTGGCGACACATACTGGACTGGCCTTGGCCTGGGACAACCATGAGGATATTCACGGCTAGCGCGCTGGCGGCTTGCTGCGCAGTGGCATCACTCGCAGCGTTTAGCGAGTCAGAGCCGCTACAGATCACGAACCTGTCTCCACTCGCATCCCTGCGAGCCATACCGCCCCAGCGCAGCGCCGAGCCTGCCCGCGGGCTCAGCTGGGCGGCATCCGCCACGATCTCCAACCACTTCACCTTGGAAAACGCGGGGGAGGAGTCACTGTTTCTGGACGGGCAGACCGATGCGCTGACGCTGTCATTTCGCTACGGCTTGCCAAAACAATGGGATGTGGAGGTGACCGTGCCATGGCGCCATCATTCCGGCGGTTTTACCGACAACCTCATCTCAAGCTGGCACCGCTTTTTCGGGCTTCCCGATGGCAATCGCGATAGCTATCCCACGGATGCATTGCATTATCAGCTGTCGCAACCTGCGTATGACCGTCATCTGCTCCGCTCTGCGTCGGGTCTGGGTGATATCCAAGTCGCAGTGAGCCGCCCGTTGCTAGCGATCGATGGCGGGCAGCTGGGCATCAGCGCGGGGGTGAAAACCGCCAGTGGCCAATCCTCAGACTGGCTTGGCAGCGGTGCCACGGATGTTTATGCGCTGCTGCGCTTCAGTGGCCAGCAGCTGGGTGGCTGGCCTTTGTGGTGGCACGGGCAAGTGGGTGGCACTAGGGCAGGTGACAGCGATTTGTTGGGTCCTCAGCAGCGGCGCTCGCTGTGGTTCGCAGGAATGGCGGCGGAGTGGCGTTTCACGCCGCGGTGGTCAGCTCTGATGCAATACGATGCGCACAGTGCGTTGTTGGACGGTGCGCTGGAGGCGTTGAGTGAGCCCGCGGGCATGCTAAGTATGGCCGTGCGTTGGCGGCCAACATCCCGCTGGATGATCGATGCGGGATTTAGCGAGGATGTGGTGGTCGGGTCTGCCCCCGACATTACTTTCCTGCTTAATGCGCGCTACGTACCGTAGCCCCCAACACCTCTCTAACGCGCCGCCAGCAGAGTCTGTGCCACTCGCACCGCGGTTTTCACCTGATTGGGCGCGGTACCGCCAAAATGATCTCGTGCCGCGACGGAGCCGTCCAGAGTCAGCACTTCGAAGACATCCTCTTTGATATCGCCGTGAAAGGACTGCAAGGTTTCCAGCGACAAGTCTGCGAGATCACAGTCGGCGTTCACACAATGAGCGACCGCTTTACCCACGACTTCATGGGCGTCGCGGAATGCCACCCCGGCTCGCACTAAATAGTCAGCCAGATCAGTTGCGGTTGAGAAGCCCGCCAACGCGGCCTGCCGCATCCTAGTTTCATTAGCTTCCATCGCAGGAATCATATCGGCAAAGGCCCGAAGACAGTCACCCAGCGTGACAACGGTGTCGAACAGGGCTTCTTTGTCTTCCTGATTGTCTTTGTTGTAGGCCAACGGTTGCGACTTCATCAGTGTCAGCAATGCCACCAGATTGCCGGTGGCGCGCCCAGATTTGCCACGCACCAATTCAGGGACGTCGGGGTTTTTTTTCTGCGGCATGATCGATGAGCCGGTGCAGAATCGATCGGGCAGGGTGATAAATCCAAATTGCGCCGATGTCCACAACACCAGTTCCTCCGAGATTCGCGAAAGGTGGTTCATCAGCAGTGCGGCGGCGGCACAGAACTCGATCGCAAAGTCCCGATCGGCGACGCTGTCGAGGGAATTTCGTGTGGGCGCGTCGAAGCCGAGCATCGCCGCGGTAGCGTCGCGATCGATAGGGAAGGTAGTCCCTGCCAGTGCAGCTGCGCCTAGGGGTGAAACATTCAATCGCGTCCGACAGTCCATCAGGCGACCGTAGTCTCGCTCCAGCATTTCGTTCCAGGCCAATAAGTGGTGGCCAAAAGTCACCGGTTGGGCCACCTGCAAGTGGGTGAATCCGGGCATGACGGTACTCGCGTGCTGCGCCGCCAGCGTCACGATGCCGGTTTGCAGGCGCGTCAGCTCAACGTTGATGGCATCGAGTGCGGCGCGAAGGTAGAGCCGCAGGTCGGTTGCGACCTGGTCGTTTCGCGATCGCCCGGTATGTAACTTTTTCCCGATGTCGCCAATCAGCTCGGTGAGTCGTGCCTCTATATTCATGTGCACGTCTTCGCGCGCAACAGACCACTCAAAGGTGCCTTGCTCTATTTCGGCGAGGACATCGGTGAGACCCTGTTGGATCGCGGCATTTTCGTCCGCGGTGAGGACGCCCGTAGACATCAGCATCTCGGCATGGGCCCTTGAGCCCGCGATGTCGTAGACAGCGAGTTGGCGGTCAAAGGCTTCTGATGCAGTAAACCGTTGCACAAAGGCGTCCGTGGGTTCGTTGAAACGTCCGCCCCATAGCTCCTGACTGTTTTCTGTCTCTCGATCGCTCATGATCTGCCATCGTCCCGAATTGTTGCCCGTCGAGTCTACCTTGGACGTCCAGTCACCGCCCCGTTTGAGAGCGGTGAAATGTCGCCTCATGCTAAACTGCCCCGGTAGATGGGGGGAATATCGTGTCTGAAAAAATCGTGATCGCTACACGGGAGAGTCCGCTCGCCCTGTGGCAGGCGGAACATGTGAAATCGCGCCTTGAGGCGGCGCATCCGGATATTGAGGTCTCGCTACTCGGCCTGACCTCGCGTGGCGATCAGCTCCTCGATAAGCCGCTGTTCAAAGTTGGTGGCAAGGGCCTTTTTGTAAAAGAACTGGAAACGGCTTTATTGGATGAGCGAGCGGATATCGCTGTTCACTCGATGAAAGACGTGCCGATGTTCATGCCCGATGGTCTGACGTTAGGTGTGATCTGTGAGCGCGAGGACCCCCGCGATGCGCTGGTTGGCTGCACTGACTTCGACCAGCTCGCCGAGGGTGCCTGCCTCGGCACATCGAGTTTGCGTCGCAGCTGCCAGTTGAGTCGGCACCGCCCCGACCTTGAGATCGGCTTTTTGCGTGGCAACGTCAACACACGCTTAGCAAAACTCGATGGCGGTGAATTTGATGCCATTATTCTGGCCTGCGCCGGCTTGATTCGTTTGGGTTTTGAGGATCGCATCGGCGCGGCGATAGACACTGATCTGTCGCTGCCGGCGGCAGGCCAAGGCGCGGTAGGGATTGAATTTCGCGAGACGGACCAACGGGTTCGTGAACTCTTGGCGCCGCTTCATCATGAGGATACTGCCACCCGCGTGCTTGCCGAGCGGGCGGTAGTCCGCCGACTCGATGGTGGCTGTGATGTACCGATTGCGGCCTTCGCCGAGTTTGACGGTGACGGCTTGTGGTTACGTGCCCGGGTGGGTGCGACAGATGGAACCAGCCTCCTCGAGGCGGAGGCGCGAGGCGCTGACCCGGATCAGCTGGGGCAGAGCGTTGCAGAGATGCTGCTCTCTCAGGGAGCGGAGGATCTGATTCGCGCGGCGAGGGGATGACGGCGGTTGTTCTGACCCGGCCGCAGGCTGACAGCGAACGACTGTCGCAAGCCTTGCAGGGTGAGGGCTTTCAGACACGCGTCATGCCGATCATGACCATCGAAGCGATGCCGGCTGCGGAGCTGGCGCCCTCTTTGAGCGACGACACCCTGTGCATTTTCATCAGCGCCAACGCGGTGCGATTTGGGCTGCCCCAGTTGGGTCCCGAGTTGGCGCGCTACCCGGAGCTCACGGTGATTGCGGTGGGGAATAAAACACGCAATACGTTGGAAGCGGAAGGCATTCACGCAGAGGTGCCGGTTCGGGCTGACTCGGAGGGATTACTCGAGATGCCTGTTCTGTGTGCGCCTGATTCGCGCGATGTTGTGATCGTAAAAGGCGAGGGCGGTCGTGAGCTACTGGCATCTGAACTCACCCGCCGAGGCGCCCGCGTCACAGAGTGGGCGTGTTACCGCCGCTGCTGGCCGGATGTCGATGTGTCGGGATTGGCCGAAATAGACGCTGGGCTGGTTTTTCAGGCAAGCAGTGGCGAGATGCTGTCGCGGTTGACAGCATTGTTGGCTGGTGAGGGGCAGGCGGATCTGTTCCAATCACCCATCATCGTCCCCTCGGGCCGTGTCGCCAGTCTCGCCACCGTAGCAGGTTGGGGGCAGGTTATTCTTGCGGAAGACGCCAGCGACGACGCCTTCATGCGCGCGCTGAAGCAGCACACACAGCCAGGGACCAACAGATGACAGAACCGGTTGCGCCCGCGGAGACGGCGACCGCGCCAACAATACAGCCTGACGCGGTAAAAGGATCGCGGGCACGCCGGTGGGCGATCGGCCTGTCGTTGTTCACGCTATTGACGCTGGCCGGATTGACGGCGACCGGCTACTGGCTTGGCTGGCCCTGGGTGCAGACGCAGTGGCAGCGATTTGAGAATTTGGAGCGTCAGCTTGCTGACGCTCAGGCAGAAGCGACTGAACCCAGGCCCGATGTGGCCGCGTTGGCGCGAGCCGCCGCCGATCAACGTATCGAAGCCGGCCTGGCGTCGGTTCAGGCAGACTGGCAGCGGGAGCTTTCTGCCCTTCGTGCGCGACAGAATGCCGAGCGTGCTGAATCCGTGCGCCAGCTAAGCGGGCGAATGGGCCGGGTAGAAGACCAAATGGACCGACTCTTGGCGGTTGATCGACGCGCCTGGTTGGGGCAGGAGGCCGTCTTTCTCACCCGCTTGGCCGGGCAAAGATTACTGGTGGCGCGTGATGTGGACGCCGCGCTCGCCCTATTGGAGCAGGCCGATGCTCTATTGCGCGACACCGGCGAGCCAAAGTTTGAGGGCGTGCGCCTGGCGATTGCCCGGGACCGTGCGGCGCTGGCTGCGGTACCCCGAGTCGATCAGGTGGGGTTCTATGCGACGTTATCTGGGCTCATTGATCAGGTAGACAAACTCCAGCTTGAATTTGAAGCGCCCTCTGCGCAGGCCGAGGTGACGGCGTCTCCAAGTGCAGGCTGGTGGACTCAGGCAACCAGCGGTTGGCACGCCGCGCTGGCAAAACTCTCAGATCACCTGATTGTCAGGCGCCGGAGCGACGAGATCGCGCAGCTGATGACCCCCGAGTGGGCAGCACTGGCGAGGCAGAATATCCGGATGCTGATCGAGCAGGCGCAAATTGCCATGCTATCAGCGAATCAGCCTCTGTTTGAAAGATCACTGCAGCGCGCGTCGGGTTTCGTTGCATTGTTTGCGGAGCAGGATCCGGAACGCGTATCCAGTGTGGTGCGTACACTCGACGCCCTTCGACGCGAGACGATTGCGCCCGAATTACCAGAGCTGACCGAAACCCGTAGCTTGCTCGAGGGCGAAGTGGAGCGGTTGGGCAACAGGACGGCGCCCTGACCATGGCGCGATTCAGTCTGTATTTGGTATGTGGGCTGGTGCTGGGTGCCGTGCTCGTCAATGCCATCTCGCAGGATCCCGGTTATCTATTGGTGACCTGGGGCGACTGGCAGTTAGAGACATCGGTTTGGCTGGCGCTGAGTGCGCTGATGCTCTCTCTCGTGCTGCTGTGGTTCGTTCTCCGGGCGCTGCGCACAACGTTAAGAATGCCTCGCACGTTGCGTCGCTGGTTGGGGTTGCGATCAGCCCGTGGTGCGCAGCGCAGAGCGGACAAAGGGTTTGCCGCTTTTTTCGAGGGCCACTGGGATGTGGCAGAGAAAGCACTGAAAAAAGGCGGCTCGCCCGACGAGCAAACGCTCTTACATCCGCTTTATTCAGCGCTTGCAGCGTTGCACCAGGGCGAATCAGCGCGTGCGCTGACCTTATTGGAACAGGCCGAGACAGAGGGATCGGCACCGGTGTCGCTGATCAACCTGGCCAGGGCCGAATGTCATTTGAAGGCTGGCGCGACCAATGAGGTGGAGCGGTCGTTAGAGCAGTTGTCTGCCTCGGAACGCAAAACTCCCCGAGCCAAGGCGCTGCGGGCTGAGGCGGCCTATCTGGAGCGGGATTGGCAGCCACTGACTGAATTGCTGGCCGATGTCCGGCGCGCCGGAATAGCACCCGATGAACAGATCAACGCATGGGAGCGGGAAAGCTGGAATGCGCTGCTGTCCGAAGCCGACGACGGGGCATCCACAGCAGTTTCAGTCTGGAAGCGCGCCCCTGAGTCGCTCAAGGCGCCCGGGCAATCGCTGTGGCCAGCGTTGCTGGATATTCTGCGACGGGACGCTCAAGCGGATGCATTGCAGAAGGTGCTCCAGGAACGCCTGCAGCAGCATTGCGAATCGGTGACGATTGATGCGATGAACGGCTTATCCGATAAACAGCTGCTGAAAATGAAAAAAGCGCTGCAGCGCTGGCGCGATGAAGATAGTGAAGGAGGCTGTCACGCTGTGTTGGCCCGCATTGCACGCATCGAAGGAGATGCTGAGACTGAGGCTGCAATGTGGGGAGAAGCCCACGCGCGCCATCCGTCTGCGTCCCACGCTGTAGGTTGGGCGGACTGTTTGCGCAATCAGGGTAAAGAGTCAGAGGCGTCAGCGCTGGAGGCGAAGGCCTTGGCGGCCCTGCGCTAGCCTTATCGCGAGAATCTGCCGGCTCGCTTAACTAGCGGCCTGGCAGGGTGATACCGAGAGACTCCCAGAGCGCATCAACCCGCTCGCGCGTGGCGGTGTCCATCGCGATTGTGCGGCCCCACTCGCGATTGGTTTCGCCCTCCCACTTGTGAGTGGCATCCATACCCATCTTCGAGCCGAGCCCCGCCACGGGGGACGCAAAGTCGAGATAGTCGATCGGCGTATTTTCCACAATGGTGCAGTCCCGAGCGGGATCCATGCGGGTCGTCATGGCCCAGATCACGTCTTCCCATGAGCGTGCGTTCACATCATCGTCAGTGACAATGATGAACTTGGTGTACATGAACTGCCGCAGGAATGACCACACGCCAAACATCACGCGCTTTGCATGACCCGGATACTCCTTGCGCATGGTCACCACCGCCATGCGATATGAACAGCCCTCCGGCGGCAAATAGAAATCGCTGATTTCCGGGAACTGTTTTTTCAGCAGCGGCACAAATACTTCATTGAGCGCCACCCCGAGAATCGCCGGCTCATCCGGCGGTCTGCCGGTGTAGGTGCTGTGGTAGATCGGTTTGTCGCGGGTGGTGATGGTCTCCACGGTGAACACCGGGAATCGCTCAACCTCGTTGTAATATCCGGTGTGATCGCCGTAGGGTCCTTCGTCCGCCATCTCTTCGGGGTCGATGTAACCCTCGAGAATAATCTCGCTGTGTGCAGGCACCATCAGGTCGTTTTTGCGACAGACGTCGGTGACGCATTGCGCCAGATCGGTTTTCTTGCCGCGTAATAGTCCCGCAAAGGCGTACTCGGAGAGGGCATCAGGCACTGGTGTGACGGCCCCGAGGGTCGTTGCCGGATCGGCGCCCAGCGCCACGGCGACCGGGTAGGGTTCTCCGGGGCGCTTCAGCTGCCAGTCCCGAAAATCCAACGCGCCTCCGCGGTGCGACAGCCACCGCATAATCAGCTTGTTGCGTCCCAGCAGTTGCATTCGGTAGATGCCCAGATTCATGCGTTCTTTTTCTGGCCCGCGTGTAATGACCAGTGGCCAGGTCACCAATGGGCCGACATCCCCCGGCCAACAGGTCTGGATAGGGAGCTGGGTCAGGTCGACATCGTCACCGTTGATCACCTGTTGCTGGCAGGGGGGCTTTTTGACGACATTGGGTCCCATGGTCAGAATTTTTTTCAGCAGCGGCGCTTTGTCCACGAGATCCCGGAAGCCTTTGGGAGGATCGGGTTGGCGCAGGTAGGCCAGCAGTTCGCCGACATCGCGCAGGGCTTCAACATCTTCTTCGCCCATGCCAAGCGCTACACGCCGCTCCGCGCCGAACAGGTTGGCAAGAACGGGAATGTCGGAGCCTTTGGGGTTTTCGAATAACAGCGCCGGCCCCCCGCCGCGCAAAGTGCGGTCGGCGATTTCGGTCATTTCCAGATTCGGGTCGACCTCAGTGGTAATACGCACCAGGTCGCCCCGTTTCTCGAGCTCACTGATGAACTCACGTAGGTCGACAAAGCTGGGCATAGTGGGGAATTACTTCCGCTTCATTGACTTGAAGAATTCTTCGTTGGACTTGGTGTCCTTCAGCTTATCGAGTTGGAACTCGATGGCGGGCAGGTCTTCCATACCATGCAGCAGTTTGCGCAAAATCCACATACGCTGCAGTTCTTCTTCGCCGGTCAGCAGTTCTTCGCGACGCGTTCCCGATCGGCGGATATTGATGGCAGGGTATACGCGCTTTTCCGCGATCTTGCGATCGAGGTGCAGCTCCAAGTTGCCCGTGCCCTTGAATTCTTCGTAGATGACTTCATCCATTTTCGAGCCGGTATCGATCAGTGCCGTAGCGATAATCGAGAGGCTGCCGCCTTCTTCGATATTTCTGGCCGCGCCGAAGAACCGCTTGGGTCGCTCCAAAGCGTGGGCGTCCACACCACCGGTCAGTACCTTTCCGGAGCTGGGGATCACAGTGTTATAGGCGCGAGCCAGACGCGTGATCGAGTCGAGCAAGATCACCACGTCGCGTTTGTGTTCTACCAGGCGCTTCGCCTTTTCGATCACCATGTCGGCGACTTGAACGTGGCGCGAAGGTGGCTCGTCAAAAGTCGATGCGACGACTTCGGCACCGCGCGCGCCTACCGAGCGCTGCATCTCTGTCACTTCTTCCGGTCGTTCATCAATGAGCAGTACGATCACATAGCACTCGGGGTTATTGGAGATGATTGCCTGTGCAATGTTCTGCATCATGATTGTCTTACCGGCCTTTGGCGGTGCGACGAGCAGTCCACGCTGCCCCTTACCAATCGGCGCCACGAGGTCAATCAGGCGACCCGTCAGGTCCTCGGTGGACCCATTGCCCTTCTCAAGGGTTAATCGCTCATTCGGGAACAGCGGCGTGAGGTTTTCAAACAGGATCTTGCTTTTAGCGCTCTCTGGGGACTCAAAGTTAACGTCCTTCACCTTTAACAGCGCGAAGTAACGCTCGGAATCCTTGGGTGGTCGAATCATGCCGGTGACGGTGTCACCGGTGCGCAGGTTAAAGCGCCGAATCTGGCTGGGGCTCACGTAAATATCGTCGGGGCCGGCAAGGAAGGAGCTGTCTGCCGACCTTAGGAATCCGAAACCATCCTGCAGAATTTCCAGTACGCCATCGCCAAAGATGTCTTCGCCGCTTTTGGCGTGGCGCTTGAGCAGGGCAAAAATGATGTCCTGCTTGCGTGAGCGCGCCATGTTCTCGATGCCCATCTCGCGGGCCATGTCAATGAGTTCCTGAGTCGACTGGTTTTTCAGATCGGTCAGGCTCATGGGGTTTTCGCTGGGGGTGTTGGGATCTCGGCGAGGACGTCGCTGTCGTCCCCGTCGCGAGCGGCCTTGAGGCGCTTCTTCGCCGCCAGTTTCGCCACTTGGCGCGGTCTCAGCCGGCACATCGCCCGATGCTTCGCTCGAGGCTTCTGCTTCGGAGGCTTTGAGCTTTAGGGTTCCCCCGTTCTTTTTGGGGCTTTCGGTGGCCGCCTCATCGCTGGGGGCGTCACTGTTGGTGGCTTCCAACTCTTCAGTGTTGGTGCTGGTTTGGTCTTCCACAAATCACTTCCGAATAGATAGATAAAATGGGTCAGTAGGGAAAAGGCCTGCCCCGCCGATGCTTGCTGCTTCTTGTGCTGGTGGGGGTCGTGGTAGAAATTGACCTGAACGGCCTCTGAGCTTACTCGAATCAGCACGCTGGCCAAGGGCTTTGCGGCTGCGGTAAAAAAAGAGAAGTTCGGGTGCAACGGGAGCCATACAGGTCCCGATTGGCGAAAGTTAGCACCCGAAGATGGGCGCGTCCAGCAAAAATGTAGGGGTATTTATGCCCCTCTGGCCTCCATTTATCTCGTTTGTCGTTTAGGTCACGCTCTCTACAAATTCGCTCAGTTGGCTTTTGGACAGCGCGCCGACTTTGGTATCAACTGCATTGCCACCTTTGAACATGATCAGGGTCGGGATGCCGCGAATATTGAATTTACCCGGCATGTCAGGGTTGGCGTCCACGTCGACCTTACAGACTTTGACCTTTCCTGCGTATTCTGTGGCAATCTCCTCGAGGATGGGCGCAATCATCTTGCAGGGGCCACACCACTCGGCCCAAAAATCCACCAGCACGGGCAGATCGCTGGAAAGTACCTCCGCATCGAAGTTGTCGTCGGTCACGTGCAAAATGTCAGCGCTCATAGGTGCTCCGTTGTCAGGCAGGGCTTCAGCCGCATTCAATGATTGGGTTCATGTTAGCGAGAAAGTATCCTACTGCCTGCCAGCCGGCAAGCTTTGACCACTGCTCAGTGATCAGCTAATGAATGCTGACGAAGAACAGGAATCGCCATGGTGGGTCTATCTTTTGCAGTGTGCTGATCACTCGCTCTACGCAGGTGTCACCAAGGATCTGGCCAGGCGGCTTCAGCAGCACAATGGGCAGTTGGCTGGCGGCGCTCGCTATACCAAAGCGCGTCGACCGGCAGTTTTGGTGTGGTCCGAGGCCTGTAACTCGCGATCCGATGCCCAGCAAAGGGAGTATGCGCTACGTCGTCTTAGTAGAGCGCAAAAGCTGGCACTCATTGCGGGCGCTGATGAGAAAGGATAAGACGTGACCGTGGCACCATTCTGGGACTGGGCGTTGAGGCAGTATGCCCGGGAACCCACACAAGCACTGCTACTGACACTGCAGTCACAGGCTGATCTGGTGATACTGGAGGCCTTGTATGCTGCCTGGTTATCTGCAGAGGGATACCGATTAAAGGATCAGGATATCGCGGCCATGCGAGACACCACGGGGACCTGGATTGAAGAGGTGGTGGTGCCTCTGCGTGCTTTACGGGAGCAATGGAAGGGCGATGCGGGCAAAGTGGACGCGCGACGGCATTTGCTTCAACTTGAGGTTGAGGCGGAGCGTCACCTCGCCGAGTTGATGTGGGCCAGCACCGAGCTCCTTCGCAGCGGGCCTCAGGACGGCATGACCAAAAAAATGCCGACGGCAGAGGCCTTGGACAATGCCGCAAAGCGCATGAACGCCAACATGCTGGCGGTGTCTGGTTTTGAGAACGGTAAATTTGCCTCCGAAAGAGAGCAACTGGTGGCACTGCTTCTCCAGTCAACGTAACATCGCCGCTCCATTGCAAACGGAACAGGGAGAACGTTGAGCATGACTACCCCGAAAAAAGTAGTCGGCCAGCTGTCACTAGCTGGGCTGATGATGGCCCTACTAGGCTGTGGTGGCGCCTCGCAGGAGCAGGAAGTCACTCTGGATTCGACCGACGCGCGACTCAGCTATGGCATTGGTTTGCGCATGGGCCAGCGAATGTCTGCTGATGGTATGCAGATCGATGTAGCCGCCTACTCGGCCGGTCTTGAGGATGCGATGACCGGTGCCGAAGCGAAGCTGTCAGACGACGAAATCAATACCGAAATGTCCGCGTTTCAGGAGCGAAGTCAGGCAGAAGCGGAAGCCGAGCGCGTGGCGCAGGCGCAGTCAAACTTGGAGGCAGGCAGAGCGTATATGGAAGAGATGAGTGCCAATGACGACGTGCAAACCACGGAATCGGGGCTGCAATACATCGTCATGGAACCCGGCGAGGGTGACAATCCGGTGGCTGAGGACTCTGTTGAGGTGCACTACGAGGGCCGGCTGATCGATGGCTCGGTGTTTGACAGCAGCTTTGAGCGCGGCCAGACCGTGACCTTTGGCTTGACGCAGGTGATTCCCGGCTGGACAGAGGGACTTCAGCTGATGAAGCCGGGCGGCAAGTTCAAGTTCATCATTCCTCCGGAGCTCGGTTACGGCGAGGGCGGGGCAGGGCAAATGATTGGCCCTAATGCCACCTTGCTGTTTGACGTTGAACTGATTGCGGTGGCAAAGGCGGACGCTGGGGCCGAGTAATCCACAGTGATGCTCTCGCACAGCGGGAGGCTCACCGTCAGCAACACCAGAAGAGCGCCCGCCGGGCGCTTTTTTGTTGCTGCTCGCGAGGTGTTTTCCCGCTTTTGATTCGCCAGTCAGAGCCCACTATCTCAGCTGGTGAGGAATCGGTGCGAGGTCAGCTTTGTACCTCCCGGGCAGGGGTGACCGTCAGACCGACTGATACTGTTCGTAGAACTGTGACAGGTATGTGTCGAAAGACTGATTGTCGTGGGACTCGATCTCTTGTTGCCGTTCGAGCGAAATGGCAGCCTCGTCCATCATGGCCTCCCAAGTAGCGTCCGATAACGGCGCTTCAAGGTGTTGTTGATGCCACTCGCGCGAATACCGAAGCGCCAGCTGCCAGAAGCTCTGGTTGTTTGTGGTCATTTCATCGAGTACGCGCGCTGAGAGCGTGAGTGCCGGGTCTGCAATGTGCGCCCGTGCTCGTGCGACCACTTGCTCGTAATCGGTGCTGCCTGTCCCCGAGTCGCACCACTTGGCGACTTCATCCATTCGATCCAGAATCGGTTCGGCGAGCTCTTCCCGGGGTGTCTCAACACCGTCGCGGGACAGTAGCGTCAACCCGGGTTCGCGCCCACGATTTACCATCCGCTGCAGGTTGGTCTTGTTCTGTCGTTGCCCATCAGCCTCGCATGGCGGGCTGTCATCGATCAGGCATGCGATCAAGAAGAGATCGATCAATCGCATCGTATCGGCGTCGATTCCAAAAGGCGTGAAGGGGTTGATATCCACGCAACGCACCTCGACATACTCAATGCCCTTGCGCGCAAGCGCGACGACAGGTGCCTCACCGCTCTGTGTTACTCGCTTGGGCCGGATCGGGCTGTAGTACTCATTTTCGATTTGCAGTAACGAGGTGTTGAGTTGCGCACGCTCTCCGTTCTGCATCAGATCAAACTGCCCATAGGCAGGGTGCGGCGTCAGAATCGCGTCACGCAAGGTAGAAATGTATTGATCAAGGTCGTTATAGCAGACGTCCATTCCCGCCTGCGCATTGCTGGTATAGCCAAGATCACCCATTCTCAAGGTGGTGGCGTAGGGCAGGAAGAAGCTGTGATGGTCCTCACCCATTGGCTCTAGCGGATGATGCTTATTGCCCTGAATAAAACTCGCGCAGACGGCGGGGGACGCACCCAGTAAGTACATCAACATCCAGACCCGGGAAAAAAAGTTCCGGATCAGGGCCAGATACCCTTCGGTTTGAAATGCCTGAGCGTCATGGGCAGTGCCCGCCAGATCATGAGCGGCCGCCCAAAAGGATTCAGGTAGAGAGAAGTTGTAGTGAATGCCGGCAATCGCTTGCATTTTTCTGCCATAGCGCACGCTCAGCCCGTTGCGATAGATCCGCTTCATCTGGCCAACATTGGAAGTACCAAATTCGGCGATCGGGATCCCGGCGTCACCATTCACAATGCAGGGCATGCTCGCATTCCATAACAGCTCCTGATCAAGGTGACGCGCCGTGAAGCGATGCAGGTCCGCCAACGCCTGTTCAGTTTCAGCAATGGAATGGGAAGCTGGGGTAATGAACTCCAGCAGTGCCTCCGAATAGTCCGTGGTGATGGCCGGGTGAGTCAGCGTTGAGCCCAACCCCTCAGGATGGGATGTTTGTGCCAGCGTTGCCTGATCGGCCGTGACGCGCAGGCTTTCTTTTTCCACGCCGCGTCGAATCTGTTCCAGCCATTGCGGATCAGTCTCAAGTACCTGCCGGAAGATCGCAGCGTGGTTCGACACGGTGGCTCCTGTGTGAGGAATTGACGGCAATCGCGCTGGGCTTTCGCCGCTCTCAGGGGTTAAATTGGAGCGGAGTGTACGGCGCAAGGAGCGCACCGTACAGGGGCAAAACACGGCTTTCGCAGTGACCGAAAGCCAGGAATCTGAACACAGGGAGGTGTGATAGTCATGCGAATACATGAATGGTTGAAGGTGCTGGCGGAGCGCAAGGGTTCTGATCTGTATCTGGCGACCGGCGCACCGCCTTGTGCCAAATTTGAAGGCGAACTGAAGACCATTTCCTCTGATGTCCTGTCGCCCGGTGAAGTCGCCGAGATTGCCAACGAATTAATGGACGACACCCAGCGCGAGGAGTTCGCGCGGGATCTGGAAATGAATTTGGCGGTGTCCCTTCCTAGCGTGGGACGTTTCCGGGTCAACATCTTCCGGCAGCGCAATGAGGTCAGCATCGTTGCCCGCTTCATTGTCATGGATATCCCGCAATGGTACGACCTTGGTCTCCCCGAAATCCTCACTGAGCTCATCATGCGCAAGCGAGGTCTGGTCCTGTTTGTCGGTGCCACGGGCTCAGGTAAATCTACCTCTCTGGCGGCCATGATCGACTATCGCAACAGCCACACCAGCGGGCATATCGTCACGATTGAAGACCCGGTCGAGTTTGTACATCGGCACAAAAAGTCCATCGTGAATCAGCGCGAAGTGGGTGTGGATACCCGCAACTGGCACAACGCGTTGAAGAACACGTTGCGACAAGCGCCGGACGTCATACTGATCGGTGAGATCCGCGACCGTGAAACCATGGAGCACGCGATTTCCTTTGCCGAGACAGGGCACCTGTGTATCTCGACCTTGCACGCCAATAATGCCAATCAGGCCCTCGATCGCATCATCAATTTTTTCCCTGAGGAAAAGCGTCAGCAGCTATTGATGGACTTGTCATTGAACCTGCAGGCTTTTGTCTCCCAGCGCCTGATCCCGAATACAGAGGGTGGCCGCAGCGCAGCGGTTGAGGTGATGCTGGGCTCTCCAACCGTGAAGGAGTTGATCCTGCGGGGTGATATTGGTGGCCTCAAGGAAATCATGGAGAAGTCCAAAGACCGGGGGATGAAAACCTTTGATATGGCACTGTTTGACCTGTGTCGGGCCGGCGAGATTAGCGAGGAGGAAGCGTTGCGCAACGCAGATTCGGAGAACAACCTGCGCCTGCGCCTCAAATTGGCTGGCGATCAGCGTGCCGAGGGAGAGACAACGACCTTTAATCTAGAGGACGAACAGATCTAGGCGGGGCCCGCCTGAAACTGGTCGAGTCGATCCTGTCCGGCATTGCCGGCGAGCGTCTCGCGGAAGCTGGTTTTTCGCTCCAGAATATCCACCATGTCACGCTCTATCAGAGTCACCAGCTGCGGAACGGTTAGCTCTCTGAGTTTAATGCCCTCGCGATTAGTGAAAATATAGCTGTCTTTATCGAGGTCTCT
>JADHQF010000020.1 GCA_016778085.1 Luminiphilus sp.
AGAATAGGGGTGGCCTGTGCATATCGATGAACTCGCGGCAGGGCTGCGTCGATATCAGCAACCAAACGTGACCGCTCAGTCTCATTCAGTCGGCTTGTGAGGCTCTCTGCCTGGGGATCCTCGCTCATGGTGACCAAGTCTAATCCAGATGGCTCACCCCCGGGGTGCGGGCTACACCTTTTACGGTGCTGCGCCCCCGCAGCGACAGGGAGCACATTGTCAGACACGACACAAAACCGTTATTATCCGACTGTTTTAGTAGGTTATTACCTGGACGAGCCCTATATGATCACCATTACCGAATCAGCGCAGGAGTATTTGGCAGAGCTGCTTTCTAAGCAGGAGGACGCGCTCGGTGTCCGCGTGTTCATTAATGACCCCGGCACTCCCAGAGCAGAAACCTGCATCGCCTACTGTCGCGAGGGCGACATGGAAGAGGGCGACGTTGAGGAGCCTTTCGAGCACTTCACTGCGTGGTTCCAGGGCAGAAGCATTCCGTTTTTGGAAGATGCCTTGGTCGATTACTCTCCGGACCGAATGGGAGGGCAGCTCACGATTAAAGCGCCCAACGCAAAAATGCCTCGCGTGTCCGACGACAGTCCGCTCGAGGACCGCATCAACTACGTGTTGTACAACGAAATTAATCCTTCACTGGCCGCTCACGGTGGCGAAGTCTCACTGATCGAGGTGACAGAGGACCAGTTTGCGGTGTTGCAGTTTGGTGGCGGATGTCAGGGCTGCAGCGCGGTGGATATGACCTTAAAAGGTGGGGTTGAAAAAACCCTGCTTGAGCAAATCCCCCAGCTCGCAGGCGTTCGGGATAACACCGATCACAGTGACCGCAGTCAGGCTTATTACTAAGCCGATCGTCCTTTCAATGCCGCGGCCGTGGCCTCAGAGAGCTCCAGGATGAGTGACTCTGTGGTCGCCCAATCGATACATCCATCCGTCACTGACACGCCATAGCGTAACGCCGACAGGTTCTCCGGAATCGCCTGGTTCCCCGCCTCAAGATGGCTTTCCAACATGAGCCCGATGATCGACTGGTTGCCATCGATAATCTGCTGACTCACGTTTCGCGCTACGGCCGGCTGCAGTGCCGGATCCTTCTCGGAATTGGCGTGACTGCAGTCGACCATGATATTGGCAGGAAGGCCCGCGGCCTGAAGATCTGTCTCACATTGAGCAATGTGCTCGGCGCGGTAATTGGGCCCCTGGCTGCCGCCTCTGAGCACAATATGGCCATACCGATTGCCGCTGGTTTCAAAAACCGAGACCTTGCCTTCCGAGTTGATACCCAAAAAACGGTGCGGATTGGCAACTGACTGCAATGCATTAACCGCTACCGCCAAACCACCGTCTGTGCCATTTTTGAAACCCACGGGAGAAGACAGCCCGCTGGCCATTTCGCGGTGTGTTTGTGATTCAGTGGTTCTCGCGCCGATGGCTGACCAGCTAATGAGATCATGCAGGTACTGCGGCGTAATGGGGTCGAGCGCTTCCGTGGCGGTTGGCAGCCCCAGCGCCAGAATATCCCTGAGCAACGTGCGACCGATCGTGAGACCACTCTCAATTTCAAAAGAATCGTCGAGGTTGGGGTCATTGATCAGACCCTTCCAGCCAACGGTTGTCCGCGGTTTCTCAAAATAAACTCGCATGACAAGGTACAGGTTGTCTGCGACCCGCGCCGACAAGTCTTTGAGTCGATTGGCATAGTCCAAGGCTGCATCCACGTCATGGATCGAGCAGGGGCCCACTACGACCATCAATCTATGATCCTGTCGATCAATGATCTGTTCGATGGTTGTCCGGGAAGCTGACACGAATCCATAGACGGCAGCAGGAATCTCGACGATGTCCCTTAACGCCGAAGGCGAGATCAAGACGCGTTGATCCGCTACGTTCACGTTATGTATCTGGGGATTGGCCACTATGCTGTCCTCGTTGCTCACGGCCCGGATCGCTCCAAGCCACATTGGGCTCGCTACCGACTTGATTGAGCCTGTCTCTCTGCGGGCGGAGCAGGAGTTTACCGATTCAATGAGCGAAATTCAGCCGCCGCCAGCCTGTTCCTGAATCTGTCGTATCAATCGACACATCCCCCATCGGCGGGTTCCCGACCCTCCGGCGCCCATGGGATACTTCATACCATGCGTTTGACTGTTGATTTACCGCTCTTCTTACCCTTACTGGAGTCGGGCGCATGCGTCGTGACGCCGGGTAAACGGCTTGCACGCGAGGTCACAGAAAGCTGGGTCAGGCATTGTGGAAATAACGACCCGATCGTAGTGACCCCAAGGGTGACAACGGTTGATGGCTGGTTGGAGCAAGCATGGCTCCACGCGGTTGAGTCCGGTCGACTGCCTCCCGCGCGCCTGCTGACGCCACAACAGGATCTGGCTGTCTGGCAGCAGCTCATCCGGGGTGACCTAGAGGAACGTATCGGCTTCTCGCTCACCCACCCCAGAGCGGCCGCCCAGCGCGCGCAAGCCGCCTGGAACAAGCTGATGATGCATGACGGCGCCGCTCTGAAAGATCTCTGGTCAGCTTTTCATTACGACGATGACTGCCGGATTTTTGCAGACTGGGCTCACCAATACAGCACGCGGCTAAAAGAGCTGGGGGCGTTATCACGCTATGGGGCTTATCAGCAGCTGCTGTCGGTGCCGGTGACAGAACGACCCCCAGTGGGACTTTTCACCGTACCTGATGTGCCGCCGCTGACGCGTAAGGCACTCGACCATCTGGCTAGCGTAACGCTGCTCGAGCCGGACAGATGTCACCATGCAGATATGCCGGTCCACAGTTTTCTTACCCGGGATGACGAGCTGTTCGCTGCCGCGCAATGGGCCCGCACGAGCAGCACTGACGCGGGGGCAAGAGTCGGGATTGTGCTGCTGGATATGGCTACTGATCGCAATCGTCTCGAGTACTTTCTTCGGCAGGAATTTGATTGCCTCGATGCTCGTTATAACGATCTACCTGTCAATTTTGCGACCGGCATGCCACTGGCCAGCACACCTTTGTTCCGTGATGCGCTGACTGCGCTGGAATGGGAGATGCGTCCACTAAGTCGCCCCCAGTGGTTAAGTCTGATTCGCTCGCCGTATCTGGCATTTAAAGACGACTCGCTGATGATCCCCGGGTTGATTCAGGCGCAGTTCAGGTCGGGTAGCCATGAGATTTCACTCGAGAGCACGCTGCACATAGCGGCGCGCGAGAACCCATCATCCGTAGTGACCGGCATCCTCCGGTCGATCAGATCCAGTCGGATCCAGATGGGGGTCAAAAATCTCGATGATTGGATGGAAGTCATTCGTGGGCGCTTGGCGCTCTGGGGGTGGCCGGGTAGGCAGGGACTGGATTCGATTGAATATCAGCAGTTCCAGCGTCTTGATGCAAGCCTAGACGCGCTTGTCTCTTTGTCAGCGGTACTGCCTCATCAGTCGTATGAATCCGCCCTCGGTCTTTGGCGAGACTGTCTGGCTGCAACCGTCTTTCAGCCCAAAACCCCCCATGACAGCATCCAGGTGCTGGGGCCGCTTGAAGCCATAGGCGGGCAATTTGATGCGCTGTGGGTTTGTGGTGCGCAGCAGGGTGTGCTGCCGGCCCGGCCGCGGGTTGAGCCGTTCCTGCCGCCGACTATTCAGAAATCGTTAGGGATGGCCGATATCGATGAAGGAGCACTGACCGAGGAGGGCAGCACGCTACTTCAGGTCTGGCTTGCCGGGAGCCGGGAGGCGATCGCCAGCTTCCACAGCACCGATCAAGGGCTGCTTCAGCACGCCAGCGCTTTACTGTCTGGCAAGGTTTACAGCAGCACCACCTCGTGGTTTCCACCTGCGCGATGGACTGGCCAACTGCAATTGGAGCGCGCCCCAGAAGACGAATCGCTGCGTCTGGAGACGCCTGAAACAAGCGGCGGCACGTCGCTCATCCGGGATCAGGCGGCCTGTCCTTTTCGGGCCTTTGCAAGGCACCGGCTGAACCTGCCTTCACTTCAGCCGACATTGATGGGTATTTCGGCATCCGAGAGAGGGGCAATACTCCATGAGGCCTTGTTCAGACTGTGGCGCCAAATCGAGTCCAGCGATAAGTTGTCCGCACTATTGTCGGCTGATGAGCAGGACCTGGTTGAGGCGGCGGTATCCGATGCCATGCAGCACACTGAAAGCGCATGCGAGGCGCGTGGTTACAGCTTACGAGAACGCGCCGGTTCGGCTTGTTGGCAGCTAGAGCAACAGGTATGCGTTGATCTTCTGAGGCAGTGGTTACGGCGGGAGCGGGAGCGGAGCGCGTCGTTTCGTGTCGTGGAGATGGAGCAAAATCAAATACTGCGGGTGGAGGGGTTGTCGCTCACCCTGCGCCCAGACCGGATCGACGAGTTTGAGGATGGCCGCAGAGCGGTGATCGATTATAAAACCCGGGCACCCTCAAGGACCCGCTGGCTGGGGGAGCGTCCACAGGAGCCGCAGCTACCGCTATACAGCCTGCTCGATTCCTCGATACAAGGCATCGCTTATGCTGAACTATCGGCGACCGACCCGGTTCAGTTCGTCGCATTAGGCGAGGACCTCGGCCTGCTCAAAGGTGATGGCAAATCCCTCGAGCAGCAAACGCGCGGTATCGCCGCCACATGGCCTGAATTGGTCGCGCAGTGGGAGGCATCACTGCAGCGGCTGGCCGTTGAGTTCATAGCCGGGGCGGCCACCGTCACCCCCCAGCCGGGGGCCTGCGATTATTGCGACCTGGCGTCGCTGTGTCGCATCAACGAGCTGAGTATCAGCGCTGATCCGGAAGCGCTAGGAGACCCGGCTTGACGGCTTCAGATCAAACTGTCCGGCGGGAAGCGATCGATCCGTCGCGCAGCTTTTGCGTCAGTGCACCCGCGGGCTCGGGGAAAACTGAGCTGCTTACGCAGCGGCTGCTGGCACTGCTGGCGAGAGTGGGTCGGCCAGAGCAGGTGTTGGCCATCACGTTTACGCGTAAAGCCGCGAGTGAGATGGCACTGCGCGTCATCGAGAAGCTCGATCAAGCGCGTGAGGCTATTCCGGTGACCGCGGAACACGAGCGTCAGACCAGAGAATTGGCGCTCGCAGTCATCGACCACGCGGCCCGTAAAAAGTGGCGACTGGACGACACGACGCTCAACATACGGACGATCGACAGCTTCTGTCATGAGCTCACGCGTCAAATGCCGATATTAAGTGGCACAGGAGGGCTGGTAGAGCCCGTCGACAACGCACTGCCGCTGTATGAAGACGCCGTCCGGCAGTTCCTCGCTCAGGCAGGAGAGGGCGCCGCTGGTGAGCGCATTCTTCAGTTGCTCAGGCATTTTGATAATCGCTGGTCACGCGCCAGCGAATTGCTGGTGGCCCTGTTGGGACGCAGGGGTGACTGGGCCGATGTCGTCAACCAGCATCACGACCCGGAGACTGCCGAAGCGGTGTTGGCTGAAACCATCGGTGGTCTCAGCTCGGAGCGCTTAGGTGATGCTCTGCAACGGCTTGACGCCCACTTGGGCGCCCTCATGCCGGCGATAAACCAGGCGAGGGCGCACCTTGGCAAGGATCCGCTCTCAATTTCCGAGAGCCCTGAATCACTGCCCGACTGGCAGGTAGTGATCGGCATGCTACTGACCACCCAGAGTGAATGGCGCAAGCCTGGAGGCGTTAACGCGAAGCTTGGCTTCCCTCCGAAAAGCGATCACAAAATCCAGTTTGCGTCGATTTTGGAGACCCTCGCTGACGACCCAGCATTGCTGGAGGCTCTGGTTGAGGTCAAGCAGCTACCGGCCACCACACACGGCGGGGAGGCGTGGGACTTGATCGTGCTCCTCTCTTCGTTATTGCCAGTACTTCAGGCGCACCTGCTATTGGTCTTTCAGCGCAGTGGACAGGTCGATCACACGCACGTCGCGTTAGCAGCGATTCAAGCGTTGGGCACGGATGAAATGCCGACGCCATTGGCGCAGAGGCTGGATTACCAGATCGAGCATATTCTCATTGATGAGTTCCAGGACACCTCTTCGTCGCAGGCACAGCTTCTGGAGCGACTCATGCGAGGTTGGCCTGAACACAACGCCACTGGCGCAGCCCCCAGAACCCTGTTCATTGTCGGTGATGCAATGCAGTCGATTTATGGGTTTCGATACGCCGATGTGGCGCTTTTTTTGCGGGCCCGAAAGGGGCAATTCGCCGGCGTCGCGCTGGAGTCTGTCACCTTGACCCAAAACTTTCGATCCCGACCAGAAGTTGTGGCGTGGGTTAACGAGGCGTTGGCAGAGATCATGGGCGCAGAGGACGCGCCTCACTACGGTAGGGTGAGGCACGTTAAAGCAGACAGCTTGCCGGGCTATGAGCCATCTGCGCATTCCGGCGTCCATATCACGCTGTTTGAAGATGAAGACGGGCGGGGAGAGGCACAGTTCATCGCTGAACAGGCAGCCGACATTATTGCGCGGGAGTGTGACGCGAGCATTGCGATCCTCGTGCGCGCCAGAAGCCATGCTAACGAGGTTGCCACAGCGCTTGAGCAGGCTGGCATTGCTTTTAGCGGTGATGCAATCCAGTCGCTCATTGAGCAACCGATCATCAATGACCTGCTGGCCCTGTGTCGTTATCTGGTCAACCCGGCCGATACGATTGCGGCCGTCTCACTCCTCAGGGGGCCGTGGTGTGGTGTGACGTTGCCCACGCTGGCTGAGTTATTAACTGCGCATCCAGAGCGGCCCCTCAATCTAATGCATGCCCTAGGGCATATGCCGGCGCTCAACAATGACGAGGCTCAGCGTCTCGAGCAGATTTTTGCGGTGTTGCAGTGGGCGGAGTGGAAGCGTGATCGTCTGAGCCTGTCGATATGGGTGGAGCAGATTTGGTTGCGTCTTGGCGGCGCGCTATCAACACGCAGTCAGGATTTACGTTGTGTCGAGGCGTTTTTGGCCTCTTTGCGTAAGGCCGAGCAACTGGGCTTGGGCCTCAATCTTGACTGGCTTGAACGAGATATTGCCACGAGCGGATTGGAGTCCCCCGACACCGACCATGCCGTCAAGATCATGACGCTGCACAAAGCCAAGGGGCTCGAATTTGATTACGTCTTCATGCCGCATCTGCAAAAGCGCGCGCGGGCACTCCAAAGAGAATTGATTCGCTGGCATTGGCATCAGGATGACGATAGCAGGCGACTGCTAATCGCAGCCAATGACGACGACAAACAATCAAGAACACTCTATAACTATCTGAACTGGCTACAGAAAAATAAAGACCAGGAAGAACTCAAGCGATTGCTTTACGTGGGTGTGACCAGAGCCAAGGTTGCGGCTTATTTAACGGCCTCAATTAATTTGGGCGACGAGGAGGGGCTTCCCGAGGGGGTCTCCGGTTCGCTGCTGCGACTGCTCATGTCAACAGAGGTCGCATCTAGCCGCGTCACCATTCAGTCAACTGTGGACCAACCATTCCGGAAAGATCCCAGTGCTAACGGATTGGAGCGGCAGTCCAGCCGCTACCGCCTGACACTAGACGCGCAAAAAGAGATGCAGTCCCTTGCCAGAGAGGGTGCTGAGCAGGCGCACATCACCGCTACCACAACAGTCAATACGCCGGCGCCGCTGTCTCTGGCCGCCGACAATCGAGTAGAGCGTATTATTGGCGTGGTGGCGCACCGAGCGCTGGAACTGGCTGCGTCAGAGGAGTCGCTCCTGAGTGCGCAAGATCCGCAGGTGCAGACTTGGATCGATCACAATCTCTCTCATTATGCGCTCGCGCCCCAATCCGCGGAGCAGGCAAAAGCCAGAGTCTCCAAGCTTTTGGAGCACGCGCTGACCTGTGAAACAGGCCGCTGGATTTTGGGTGCCCAAATTGATGCACAGTCAGAGCTCGCGATCAGCCGGGTGGAGGCAGGAGAGGTCAAAAACTACGTCGTTGACCGCACTTTCCTTGACGAGCGAGAAGGCGTGAGATGGGTTATTGACTATAAGACAAGCGAACCGATGGCCGGCGAAACGGTGGCGGATTTTGAAGCGCGGGAATGTGACGCGTATCGAGAGCAGCTTAAAAACTATGTAGAGCTGATAGGCGGGATCAAATGGGAAGTCGAGGCGCCGATCAAAGCCGCACTCTACTTTCCCGCAATACAGCACCTTAGCGTGTACGAATAAAAAAACCCGGCTTTCGCCGGGTTTTTGGATGGGAATCAGACGCTAGACGCGCTGATTAAACCTCTTTCAGAGAGAGCACCAGCGCCTCGGTGAAGACCACAACAACGGTATCGCCCAGGCGAACGTTGTCCAGCTTCTCCATCTCTACGCCGCCAATCGTGTGCATACGGCCACGCGCATCCTTGATCATCACGTTGCCATTGCGATCCATGGCTTCAATCGTGCAGACCGCGCGAATCAATCTTGCGGCACCCGCTGCAGTCATATCAGCGTCATCGGCCGTGCGCCCCATTTCGCCCAGAACGACCCAGGGGTTGGCTTCTTCTTCATCGGTGGGCGCACGCACCTCAGCTTCGATAGAAGCCACGTAATCCGCAATGATGGTATCGCCGGGTACGATCTTCGACAGGTCCACGCCATCTTCGCGCGCAGAGAGCGTGACGAAATTACCTGCAGGGCCACGGACAACGACTTCCCGGGTTTCCATGTCTACCGCGATAACCTCGCCCTCTACCTCGGCGACAATCGCTCGCGCGCCAGAGGCCCAGACAACGTCATCCCCCATCTGCTCAGCTGCCACAGCGTGGTCGCCACCCTCGTGATGACCCGCCAGCGCCACTACGGGCATCAACGCCAAAGCGGTGACAATGGAGAAAATCGTTTTAATCAACATCTTCATTTTCAAGTTTCCTTTTCAACGTAAACGCGCTCAGGCCGAGCCATCACGCAATGCGAGGCGGCAAGATACCGCAATACGACGAGGGCGGAAAGTTCTCAAAGTGACGCTAACCAGGCTCTTAAGCGGTGTTTTTCCACTCTCGGACGGCGGTAAAGATGCCATCCGCCGTGTCCTCTGCCAGTTTTCCTGACGTTTTGAGGGTCTCCCTGACTTCGGGGCTGTCCCAGCGGAGAAAGGGGTTGCAGGCCAGTTCGTCGCTGATACGAGAGGGCACTGTCGGCTCATCATTCGCGCGCTTGCTCTCACACGCACTCAAAAACGCGCTCAATGCGCTGTTCTTGGGCTCTACTAGGCGGGCGAAGCGCAGGTTAGCCAGCGTGTATTCGTGCGCACAGAAGATCAAGGTCTCTGGGGGTAGGCCACGCAGTTTTTTCAGCGATCCCCGCATTTGGGAAGGCGTGCCCTCGAATACGCGCCCGCAGCCGCCCACGAACAAGGTATCGCCACAAAAAAGTGCGCGCTCAGCGGGGCTGTAATAGGCGATGTGGTCCAGAGTATGGCCGGGAACGTTCAGGACCGAAAAATCCACGCCCAATACCGATACGGTATCTCCCTCTGCCACGACCTGGTCATAGGGGCCGGCGGGGCTATCCGGTGGTCCCCAGACCTCGCACCCCGTCTCAGTCTTCAGGGCATCGACCGCACCTGTGTGGTCGAAGTGATGGTGAGTGACCAGAATCCCGGATAGTTTAACTGCAGCAGCCTCCAAAGCCGCCAGCACCGGTCCCGGCTCCCCAGGATCCACAACGAAAGCTTGATTGTTGCGCACAATCAACCAGATGTAGTTGTCGCTGAAGGCTCGAATCGGCGATATAGTCAACATATTCATTCAACAACCGGCTCCTGTGGTGCCCAGAGGCTACCCTGTGGCATTGAGTGTGACCAGCCCCATGACAGAAGAAGCGAACCGTCACAACGACCTGGCCCGCTGGTACCGGGATAAAAAGCTAGGCCAGCGGCTCACAGATCAGTTGACCGAGGCGCTAAACGAGTCACTCGAGCAGGTATTTGGTTACCACATGCTGGTGACCGGGGCCGACATGGGTCTCGAATGGAGCCGAATCGGCAAGACACAGCGCTTATTCAGGCTGGTAACGCGGGCCAACCCCGATCAGCCCCTTCAAGCCGTCCTGGGTGCGAGTCATGAACTGCCGTTTGCGACGGATTCATTAGACGCGCTGGTGCTGTGCCATACGCTGAATACGTCCTCGGTCCCACACCAAACCCTCCGGGAGTGTCAGCGTGTACTAGTGCCGAACGGCCACTTATTCGTGATCTCGTTTAATCCCCTCAGTATCCGTGGGGCAGCCAGCGGGTTGCGCAGGTGGCTTAGCCGGGGGCGCAGGCACACCAAGAGCGTCAGTGGCCGGCGCCTAGGTGATTGGCTAACGCTGCTTGGGTTCTCCCACGCCGAACCGCTTTATTTTGCGAGTTTCGCGCCTCTAGGACGAGGACGGGTGGGCCGTCTCATGGATCGATTCGATCGCTGGCTGGTGAAAATCAATGCGCCAACAGGGACCGCCTACCTCCTGCATGCCCGCAAGCGGGTGGCAGCGCATCTTGATTCTGGAATCAAGGTGGAGAGACCCCGGCTCATTCCGATCCCACTTGGCAAAGCACAGGAGGGGGTGCCGGTGCCCAGGCATGTCAGCCGATCCCAGCAGGACGGTGCTGAAACCACCTGATGAAGCAGGTCAGCGCCTTTACAGACGGAGCGTGCAGCGGCAACCCGGGCCCAGGTGGCTGGGGCGCGGTCCTGCAGTTTGGTGATCACGAGCGAGAGCTGCATGGTGGCGCCGAGGACACCACCAACAATCGAATGGAGCTGACCGCTGCTATAGAGGCGCTAAGGGCGCTGAGTGAGCCGTGCCGGGTCAGCCTGACAACCGATTCCACCTACGTCAAAGATGGGATCACCCAGTGGCTGACTAATTGGAAGCGCAATGGGTGGAGAACCGCCGCCAAAAAGCCCGTCAAAAATCAGGACCTGTGGCAGGCGTTGGATCATGAAGCGGCGCGGCATGAGGTGGACTGGTGTTGGGTCAAGGGCCACAGTGGGCATCCTGAAAACGAACGAGCGGACAGCCTGGCTAACCTTGGCATGAGTGAGGTGAGAGACACAGATGGATAGGCGTCAGATAGTGCTCGACACAGAAACCACGGGACTGGAGGTTAACCAGGGTCATCGCATTATCGAGATTGGATGCGTTGAGCTCGTCAACCGGCGCATAACCGGCCGCCACTATCACCAATACATCCAGCCAGAGCGGGACATTGACGCAGGCGCTCTTGAAGTGCACGGCATCACGCAGGAGTTTCTGGCTGGCAAACCGACTTTTAGCGAGATTGCACCGGAGTTTGTGGAGTTTGTGCGAGGCGCCGAGCTGGTAATCCATAACGCGCCCTTTGATGTGGGCTTTATAGATGCCGAACTGGATCGGCTGGAGCCCTCGGTCGGCACGCTCGATACTGTTTGCAGTGTCGTGGATACGTTGCAGATGGCGCGGCACAAGCACCCGGGGCAGCGCAATAATCTTGATGCCCTATGTCAACGATACGAGATCGATAACACCAGTCGAACACTCCACGGTGCTTTGCTGGATGCCGAGATACTGGCTGAAGTGTATCTCGCCATGACGGGAGGTCAGGCCTCGCTCGGTCTGGGAGCAGAGAGCAGCGACGCATCTTCAAACGGGGCAGGGCCGGAAAACGGCATTAGGCGCTTGGCGGCCGAACGGAAGCCACTGACTGTGCTGAGAGCAAGCCCCGAAGAGACCGAGCGACACGAGGCCAAACTCCGGGAGCTCGACCTCAGTGCGGGCGAGGCGGTATGGCGGAGATCACCCCGCCACTAATTCAGAGGGTGATGTACACCGCCGCCAAACCAACAGACGTCAGCACGATCGTATAGGGCAGGGCCATCAGTACCATCTTGCCGTAAGACAATCGAATTAATGGCGCCAACGCTGAAGTCAGCAGGAACAGGAACGCTGCTTGTCCATTCGGCGTTGCAACAGAAGGTAAATTGGTGCCTGTATTGATGGCAATCGCCAGCCGATCAAACTCGGCGCGATCGATCTCCCCCGCCTTGAGTGCCGCGTCTATCTCAGAGATGTACACCGTCGCAACGAACACGTTATCCGAGATCGCCGACAGGATGCCGTTGGCCAGGAAGAACATGGCGGGGCGCACCTCGCTGGACATTGCCAATACCGACTCAATAACCGGTGTGAATAGGTGCTGCTCATGAATCACCGCGACGATCGCGAAGAACACCACCAACAGCGCAGTGAAGGGCAGGGCCTCCTGAAAAGCGTGCCCAATCTCGTGCTCATCGGTAATCCCGTTGAATGCGGTCAGCAGTACGATCACAAGCAAACCAATCAAGCCAACTGCCGCCAAATGAAACGCCAGCGCAAACACCAAAATGACGGCTGTGATGGCCTGAATCTGTAGCTTAGCTCTGGAGCGGGCCGTAGCGGCGGCCTGTTGGCCCTCATCGAAACGGGTGAGCACCTGCCGAACGTTTTCGGGCATCAGCGCGCCGTAGCCGAACCAGCCTGTGACCTCTAGCAGGACACAGGTAATCAGACCACAGACCAGAACCGGCATGGTAATCGGTGCCATGTAGAGGAAAAACGTCTGGAAGTCCCAGCCCGCTACGGTCGCAATCAGCAAGTTTTGGGGCTCTCCCACCAAAGTACAGACACCACCTAACGCGGTCCCTACCGCGCCATGCATCAGCAAGCTCCGGAGAAATGCCCGGAATGCTTCGAGGTCTGACTGCGAATCAGCCTGCACTGAGCTGTCTCGAGTATGGTCATGGCTCTTATCCGCGACGTCCATGCCCGAAGCAACTCGGTGAAACACAGCGTAGAACCCCACGCCAACACTGATCAATACCGCCGTGACCGTCAATGCATCGAGAAACGCCGACAATACCGCCGAGACAATCGAAAACAAAAACGCCAACAGCTTTTTGGATCGCACATTGAGCAAGATCTTGGTGAAGACAAAGAGGAGCAGGTCCTTCATGAAGTAGATGCCGGCCACCATGAACATCAATAGCAGAATCACCTCAAAGTTGGCCTCTGCCTCGTGGAATACACTGTGAGGATCGGCCAGCCCTAGCAATATGCCTTCAATCGCCAGCAACCCGCCCGGCTGCAGCGGATAGCAACGCAACGCCAGAGCCAGCGTGAAGATAAACTCGCCAATAAGCGCCCAGCCTGTGATAACAGGCCCCGCCACCATCAGCAGTAGCGGATTGACGACAATAAACCCGATGATAGTTTGCTTGTACCAGTTCGGGGATTCGCCGAGGAAGTTGCTCCAAAAGGCGTTTAGAGAAGATTCACTCATAGTCGATAGTCCATGTCGTTGTTATCACTCATCGCCATAACGACAGGCTTACACCTGCAGGGTGGCTGATTACTGCTGATGGCCCGGGGCCTCTCATGGAGACCAGACGCCGGCACTGTACACCGGTTTTAACGCTGCAGGGTATACGGGTGACATGCTGACTTGGTTCTTGAAGGCCTCTCTCACAATCAATGCTCGTAATTCAAGCACCTTTCAAGTTCTTGTGCTCAGGCGAGTGGCTTCCTAGACTGTGCGGCTCTGCGCCAAGGAAGCCTTCACTGTGCTCGACATTTCTGAATTACCCTCCGAACCTCAGTCCGAGGATTGGGGGTTCGTTTTCGCAGGTCGCAACACAGTGACCTCGCTTCGCGGGCAACCTGGCTCGCCATGGCGACTCAGTGAGGTGACAGAGCAGTGGGGCGTCAGCCACCATGACGCGGTACCTGTCGGTCGCTGGCAGGACCGTGGCGCGTGGGCATTCTCAGTGCCCGAGGACAGCATTAACCAGACCGAGCATTTGTCCGGCAATCTATACGGCCTGTTGGGCAGGGTGGAAGACTCGCTATTTCATGCCCACGGGCGGGCGTATCAACTGCTCTATTGGCGAGATACACATCGGCACTGCGGCCGCTGCGGCAGCCTTACCCGGGCGATCGAGGATGGCCGAGCCGTGCTCTGTGATAGTTGCTCCCTGCGGGTATATCCTCGCGTTTCACCCTGCGTCATTGTGCTGGTGAGCAAAGCAGACAAGCTGCTTCTGGCAGCCGCCGCAGGATTTCAGAAGCGCTTTTACAGCACCTTAGCGGGCTTTATGGAGCCGGGTGAGACCTGCGAGGATGCGGTGATTCGTGAAGTTCGAGAAGAGGTGGGTATCGAAGTAGGTAATGTCCGCTACTTCTCGTCGCAGCCTTGGCCTTTTCCCAGCCAGGTCATGCTGGGTTTCTTCGCCGAATGGCAGTCTGGTGAGTTGGCATTAAATCCCGATGAAATCGAAGACGCTGATTGGTTTGATATCAGTGCTATGCCACCCACACCCCCCAATGCCTCGATCTCGGGGCAGCTTATCTCCCACTTCATTGAGAGCCTGTAAACGCTATGGAATTTATTCTCGATATTGCCGAGTTTTTGCTTCAAGCCATTATTTTGTTGGGGGTGTTTTTAATCGCTTTTGCCGGCGTGATGGCGCTCAGTCAGCGCAGACGTGGCTCGGGGGAAGAGGGCACTGTGGAGGCGCGATCGCTCAATGAGCGCTTCGAGATGCATGAGGAAGCAGTCCGCGCAGTGACCGAAGATCCGCTGGAAAGTAAAGCTCGCGGCAAAGATCAGAAAAAAGAGAAGAAAGCGAAGCGCAAAGCCATCAAGCAAGCATTGAAAGCCGAGAATGATGGCGAGGCTCGACGTCCTCGTGTGTTCGTCCTCGATTTTGACGGTGATATGCAGGCCAGTCAGGTCGATCAGTTACGCGAGGAAGTCTCAGCTATTTTGCCGGTAGTCGGGGAGGCCGATAAGGTTCTGCTGCGCCTGGAAAGTGGTGGCGGGGTGGTTCATGGGTATGGACTTGCCGCCAGTCAGCTGACGCGTCTCAAGGACGCGGGGATTACGCTGACGGTGTCGGTAGATAAAGTCGCCGCCAGCGGCGGTTATATGATGGCCTGCGTTGGTGATGAAATCATTGCAGCGCCGTTTGCCATCCTCGGCTCGATCGGGGTCGTCGCGCAATTGCCAAACTTTCATCGGCTACTCAAAAAGAATGATATCGATTTTGAGATGCATACCGCGGGAGAGTACAAGCGAACCCTCACGATATTTGGCGAAAACACGGACAAGGCGAGAGAGAAGTTCCAGGCTGACATTGATGACATCCACATGCTGTTCAAAGACTTTGTTTCAAGTAACCGACCGGTTGTCGCCATCGACGAAGTCGGTACCGGGGAGTTTTGGTTTGGCCAGCGGGCATTGGAGAAAAATCTGGCGGATCGCCTGTGTACCTCAGACAGCTTTTTGGTCGAGCACCTTGAAGGCTACGACCTGATTGAAGTCCGCTATCGCGCCAAGCGCAGCTGGCAGGAAAAACTGAGCCTGGCGGCGGAAATGGCTGTAGAGCGAGGTTTTCGCCGACTGCTCAAGTCAGAGCGGGATCAGCAGTTTCTTTAGCACGTAGCGCCATGACCGCGCTGTGGTGGGACAGGAAAATCTCGCCACTCAGGTGAGTGAGGAAGTCGCTGCGCTGCAACGCGTCCATGACCGGGCCTTTCACCTCGCTGAGGTGGAGCGCAACGTTCTTCTCTTTCAGCCGGGTATTGATTTCCTCCAGCGCCTCCAGCGCGCTGAGGTCAATCGCGTTGACGGCCGGGCACATCAAGATGACGTGCAAGAGATCATCTCGCAGGGCTGCCTGCGCAAACACCATGTCCTCGAGATACGCCGCGTTGGCGAAATACAGCGATTCGTCAATGCGCATCGACAAAATATGCGGGTCCGTCATGACGTCATGACGCTTTACGTTCCGGTAGTGCTCAGACTCTGGCACCTGACCGACCACTGCAAAGTGGGGTCTGCTCGTGTGATAGAGATGTAATCCCACCGAGGCACCGACCCCGGCCAAGACCCCCATTTCCACCCCCGCCAATAACGTCACGTTAATCGTGATCACGACCGCCCAGAAATCGGCGGCGCGGTAGCGACGGGCTAGGGTGATCGTCTCAAAATCGATCAGGCTGATGACTGCGACCACAATCGTAGCCGCCAAAACAGCCTTGGGTAAAAAATAGAGCATCGGGGTGAGCAATACGGCTGCCAGCGCAATGCCCAGTGCTGCCAATACCGACGCCATCTGGGTTTCAGCGCCTGCATCAAAATTGACGACGGATCGCGAGAACCCTCCCGTGACGGGGAATCCTCCCGATATGGCAGCCGCAGTGTTGGCTGCACCAAGCCCGATCAACTCCTGATCAGGGTCGATGCGCTGACGCCGCTTTGCCCCCAGAGTCTTCCCGACAGAGACTGATTCAATGAACCCGATGAGCGCAATAAGAAAAGCGGGTAATGCCAATTCCTGGATCAAAAGCCAGCTGATATTGGGGGCGCTAAACGCAGGGAGGCCGTTCGGAATATGTCCGACCAAAGGCACCCCCGCAGATTCAAAACTCATCGCTGCTGAGAGCGGTATCAACACCGCCATAACCAAAACCGGCGCTGAACGAACAATCAACTCTGCGGGGCGCCCGCGCAGGCCTAATGCCCCGAGCCAGCTACTCAGTCGATACCGCGCAAGGAGCAGGAAAACCATTGAGCCTGAGCCAACGGCGATCGTAGGGGCATGCGCCTCCCTTAATTGCATGTAGAGGTCATGGCCCAGTGAGGGGAGGGTGGCGCCTTGGAGCGCTATGCCTAGCAAAGGGCCCAGTTGCCCCAGAGCAATGATGATGGCGGAGGCCGTAATGAATCCGGACACCACTGGTTGAGAGAGAAAATGGGATACGAAGCCGAACTTCAGGAGGCCCATAGCGATCAGCATCAAGCCACCCAGCAGGGCAAGCAATGTTGCCGCGCTCGCGTAGTCCACTACGCCCTGTGATGCGACTGCGCCCACCGCAGACGCGGTCATCAGCGACGCAACTGCAACCGGGCCGACCGAGAGGGTTCGGCTGCTGCCAAAAAGCGCGTAGGCGATCAGCGGCAGGATCGACGCGTATAACCCCATTTCGGCAGGCAGGCCCGCCAATAATGCATAGGCCAGCGACTGTGGAATCAACATGATAGTGACGATGATCGCGGCCAGGCCGTCGTTGATCAGACTTCTCCGGCTGTAGCCTCGCAGCCACTCGAGCGCTGGCAAAGCCTGGTCAAAATTCATTGGTAACCGAGCGAACGGCGAATCTTGCCGGATCCGAGCAGTAGGCGCGTGTCAGTGGCATCAGGCTGCAGTCGCGCACTGTCATTCTTCACTAGCGAAACGATCCAGCGCGGCACCGCCAAAGGCATTTATCGGCACTTTCAGAAACAACCTGCCTGAAGCATCGACCGGCGGCAGATTACCGGCACGCATATTGACCTGCAGAGAAGGCAAGATCAGCGTCGGCATATCGAGATCAGCGTCCCGGGCCTCTCGCATCGCCACGAAGTCATCAGCGGATATGCCGGCCCCCACGTGGATGTTTTGGGCTCGCTGCTCGGCAACCGTTGACTCAAATTCGATATCTCGACCGCCCGGTTGATAGTCGTGGCAGACAAAGACCCGGGTGTCATCAGGCAATTCCAGCAGGCGCTGGCAAGACTCATACAGTGACCTTGCGTCACCGCCAGGGAAATCACATCGTGCGGTGCCGGCGTCAGGCATAAACAACGTGTCACCGACAAACAGGGCGTCACCAATCAGGTAAGCCATACAGGCCGGCGTATGACCGGGCACATGGAGCGCACGCACTTCCAATCCACCAAGCGTTAACGTATTGCCATCGGACAACGTGAGATCAAACTGGCTACCGTCTCTGCGAAAACTATCACCCTCTGCAAATATGGTGGCGAAGGTCTCTTGCACTGCGGTGATCTGCGACCCAATCACGATTTCCCCACCAAGCTGCTCACGGATGAAGGGCGCGCTGGAGAGGTGGTCAGCATGGATGTGGGTTTCGAGGATGTACTGCAGACTGAGATTGTGGGCTCGGATGTGCTGCACCACCCCGTCTGCCGATCGCGTGCTAAGCGTTCCGGACGCGTAATTAAGGTCGAGCAGAGGGTCGATTACGGCGGCTAAACCGGTCTCAACATCACTCACCACATAGGTGAAGGTAGACGTAGCCTCATCAAAGAAGTGCTGTACACACGTCATGGGGTTAGGGTGTCCTCCATCCCAGGGGCGCGTTACTGGTTTCCAGCGCCTTGGTCTGTTATTTCCAAATAGAATATCATTATAACTTAATTACGCGGCTTAAGTGCTGAGGCGTCGTAAAGCCACAGCGCATATAATTTATGACCCGATCTGAGGGCCCACGCATGACAGACCTCGAAACGATGCGTGCCATATATCTCATGGCGCACGGCGGGCCTGAGGCGTTGGTCTACCGCACTGACATCCCCATCCCAGCACCCCGGAGATCTGAAGTCCTGATCAAAGTCGGTGCAGCGGGCGTTAACAACACCGACATCAATACCCGCGTGGGCTGGTACTCCAAGGGCGACGGCGACGCAACAGACGCCAGCTGGGGAGGGCAGGCGCTGAGCTTCCCCCGTATTCAAGGCGCCGATATTTGTGGGGAAGTGGTTGATGTCGGAGAGGGCGCTGACGCACGGTTGATCGGGAAGAGGGTGCTAGTGGAGCCGTGCCTGAGGGAGGCTAATGGCGAGCCGCTCGTATCACCCTGGTATATCGGGTCCGAGTGTGACGGCGGTTTTGCGGACTATGTGACTGTGGCGGCGCGGCACGCCTATCCCATTGATTCATCGCTATCTGACGCTGAATTGGCGTCTTTTCCCTGCTCTTATGCTACAGCGGAGAATATGCTGACCCGCGCTCAAGTCAGTGAAAATGACACGCTGCTCATTACCGGCGCCTCAGGCGGGGTCGGTTCAGCCGCTATACAGCTGGCAAAGGCCCGTGGCGCCAGCGTTATCGCTGTGGCGAGCGGTGCAAAACAGCAGTCGGTGTTGGACGCAGGCGCCGATCAAGCCCTGATCAGAGGTAATAGCCTGCAAGACGCACTTGGCGATAATGCTGTGGACGTGGTGATCGACCTAGTTGGCGGTCAAGATTGGCCTGAGCTACTCAACATTCTGCGACCTTTTGGCCGGTATGCGGTCTCTGGCGCGATCGCCGGGCCCATTGTTGAGCTCGACTTGAGAACGCTTTATTTAAAGGATCAACGCTTCTCGGGTTGCACCGTGCTGGACGAGGGTGTCTTTATCCGTCTGGTGGGCTTAATTGAACAGGGCCAAGTAAAGCCCCTGCTAGCTCGCTCGTTTCCCTTGGAGTCGTTGTCTGAGGCGCAGGCGTTCTTTCTCGATAAGCAATTCACGGGCAAATTAGTGGTTGATATGGCGCTCTGACGTTATCGATGTTCGCTGTTAGAACCCCCGTATCTGGGCAGGGGTTGTGTCATAACTTCCTTAAATGTATATTTACGTCAGTTAAAGCAACCTTTATGGGGTGCGGGCTACCATGGAACCCAAGAAAAAGACCGCGAATCAGGAGATCAGCAGCTGGCTCGCAACAGTCGGCTCAGATACGCCCTTGCAGCACAGCAACCCTGCATCTCTGTACTTGGCGTCACTTCAGGGCTCAGAGGCCAGCAGAACCACCGCCCGCTCTGTCATGAAACAGATCGCGATACTGTGTGATCAAACACCCGATACCTTCCCTTGGCATCGATTAGACCGCGCCACCGTGCTGGCTCTGATGGAAAAACTCAAACAAAAAGGCCT
>JADHQF010000021.1 GCA_016778085.1 Luminiphilus sp.
CGGTGACCGCGCGCGAGGCTACCGCGCGCTCCTGCGTGCGTATGCAGGCTGCGACCCTGAATGCCATTCTGGAGGGTGACATACCTAAGGGCGATGTGTTGGCGGTGGCGCGTATTGCCGGCATTCAGGCGGCCAAAAAGTGCTCGGAGCTGATTCCGCTGTGTCATCCGCTACCCTTGTCTTCCGTGAAGATCGACTTGGTGCCTGACGAGGATCTTCCCGGTGTGCGGATTGAGGCGAGCTGTAAAGTGACGGGCCAAACGGGTGTGGAGATGGAGGCGCTCACAGCAGCTTCTATCGCGGCACTGACGTTGTATGACATGTGCAAGGCGATGGATCGCGGCATGACCATTGAAAACACGCAGTTGACCCACAAGCTGGGTGGCGTGAGTGGCGAGTGGCAGCGTGAGCATCACGATTAAGTTGTTTTCAGCATTGCGTGAGGCGTTGGGGGAAAGCGAGTTTCAGCTGGACCTCTCTGACATCTCCGAGGCCTCTGCGCCGGTCGATGTGGCGGCGATTAAAAAACGGTTGTCACAGCGTGGCGCGGAATGGAAAGAAGCCCTGAACCAACCGAACCTGGTGCACGCACTCAACCACAAGGTGGTGTTCATTGATGCGGTGGTCTCTGAAGGGGACGAACTCGCCTTCTTCCCGCCGATGACCGGGGGTTAGTGTGTCGGTGTCATTGCAATCCGAAGCGATTGACGTCGCGGCCGAGTACGCCCAATTGGTTGGCGACAGCCCGGGCGCCGCAGTTGCTACCTTTACCGGATACGTCCGCGATCACTCTGATGCGCATGCGGTGACAGAGCTGGAGCTAGAGCACTACCCGGAAATGGCACGCAACGTACTTGAGGAGCTCGGCCAATCGGCTGCCGAACGTTTTGGTCTGAGCAGTTGGCGGATTGTGCATCGATTCGGTCGGCTGGCGGTGTCTGAGACGATAGTGTGGGTCGGCGCGGTCGCGGATCACCGGGGTGAGGCGATCAGTGCCTGCGAACTCATGATGGATACCCTGAAAACCGATGCACCCTTTTGGAAGCGTGAGCAGGGGCCCACGGGAGAGCAGTGGGTAGCGAGTCGTGACAGTGACACCGAGCGCCGGGCGCGCTGGCAATCGAGGGAGACTCAGTGAAGTTTTGTAACCTTTGCGGCGGGCCGGTTGCCCTGCAGATCCCCGAGGGCGACGAACGCGAGCGCCATGTTTGCCAAAACTGTGGCCACATTCATTACATTAATCCGAAGGTGATCGTAGGTTGTTTGCCCACCGTGGGCGATCGTATCCTGTTGTGCAAGCGCGCCATCGAGCCGCGCTACGGCAAGTGGACTTTACCTGCCGGCTTTATGGAAAACGGTGAGACCTCGGCCGGGGGCGCAGCACGTGAGACCTGGGAGGAGGCGGCGGCCAAGGCCATTGATCTTGAGCTCTATCGTATCTTTGATGTGCCTCACATCAGTCAGGTGTACCTGTTTTATCGCTGCGGCATTGAGAACGATGAGTTTGGTGTGGGCCCCGAGTCGCTGGAGAGCGCGCTCCTTACCGAGCAGGAGATCCCCTGGGATGAGCTGGCGTTTCCCACTGTCAGAGAACTACTCAGAGAGTTTCTCGAAGATCGAAAAACAGGGCAGTACCCGATTCGCAACACAGTGATTGAGTATCCCCGACGCTAGCGAATCCGATGCGTTAGCGGTGTGCTGATCTCTGCGTGCCGAGCCGACGTAACAGGACTACTCACAGCGACTTTATTTTGGAGGCCGATATGGCGTTTCCCAAGGTGGGCAATCTGGCGCCCAAGTTTTCACTTTCTGACCATGAGGGCAACACGCTCTCTCTCGCCGACTTCAAGGGCAAGTCAGCGGTGGTGGTGTACTTTTATCCCAAGGCGATGACACCCGGTTGCACGGTGCAGGCGCAGGGACTCAGAGACTCGGCCAAGGCATTGAAGGGCCTGAACACGGTGGTGCTGGGTATCAGCCCGGATCCGGTCAAGAAGCTCGCCAAATTCGTTGAGCGCGACGAGCTCAACTTCCAACTGCTCAGTGACGAAGACCACGCAACCGCAGACAAGTACGGCGCCTGGGGCCCCAAGAAGTTTATGGGCCGCGAGTTCGACGGCATTTTGCGTACGACGTTTATCGTGGGCAAGGACGGCAAGCTGAAAGCGGTCATGGATAAGTTTAAAACCAAAGATCACCACACTGAACTTCTGGCCTTGCTCAAGACATTAGACCTTGGTTGAGCACGAGCTCTCCATCCAGGCATCTAGATGGCGAGGTCGAGCTCTGCACACGGCCTTTTGTGGCTAATGGAAGTCCCACCTGGAGGTGTGCCAAGTTGAATCGGCCGCTGCTGCTCCCAACTGTTCGCGTCTCGTCATCAGCTCGCATGCTTTAGGGCGCTCTCGCAAGCATCAATAACCGGGCACAGGTTTCTAATCGGCAACGAGTTGAGCGCAAAATGCGCCGAGTGGGTTAAGCCTTGTGTACTGCTGTCAGGCATTTATGCGGAGCATGCGCGGAGTGATGGTGGACAAGGCTAGATTTTGTAATCAAAAGGATTCCGGCTACGATAGATAAGCCTGAGGAGGTGAGTCATGATGTTGAATCGCGCCGCTGTTTTGGCCCTGGTATCGCTCGCGGGATGTGCCGGAGTCCCCGATGCGACGGACATTTCAGAAGAGATTTCTCGAGGTATGAACTACGAGGAGATCTTCGTCATGCTCAGAGATTACGAAATGGAACGTGATTTTAGGGGTGACGCTACCGCGCTCCAGTTCTGCAGCGGCTCAAACAAAAACGCCGAATACGTGATCGTATGGTTTATTGGCGATCAGGTGGAGGGCGTCTCTCAGTACTATAAGGAGATACCGAGCGACGAGCGTTGCGGCTGGTTCTTCGGAGAGGTCGACTGGGCGCAGGCCCCCACAGCAGTGAAAACTGAGCTCTATATTGAGTAGCGACTTGAGTGATGCAGCGTAAACCTTCAATTCGCTTGCAATACGGCACAGATACAAATATGTGCAAGGCTCAGATGCAGAAGGCTGGGTATAGGAGTTTATGCTGGACGGCTGAATGAACTCGCGGGTGTAGTTCAATGGTAGAACGAGAGCTTCCCAAGCTTTAGACGTGGGTTCGATTCCCATCACCCGCTCCAAAACAACCGCACGAGCCGTCACTGGCGCATGTGGGTACCGTGGGTTTAGCCTTCTTTATTTGGGTTACCCTCTTCATTACGGTGGGGAGCCCAGAATCCTGCTTTGGAGAAGATGATGAGATCACTAATTGCAATTGCCGCACTAGTGGCGTCGGTCTCCGTGAGTGCGGGGGAGACACCTACACAATTCATGAAGCGATACGTGGGGTATTTCAACGCCGAGGACTTGGAGCTATATCAGACCACGTTCGAGTTTCCCGTAGTCCGTTTCACTGGCGGAGTATTGGAAGTTTTAGTTGACCCCGCTGTCCCCATGGCTAATTTCGAGAACATTAAAAAGACCGGATGGGTCGCCTCTCGAATAGATTCCATCAACGTCCTTTCAGAATCCTCAGAGGCCGCGCTAGTCGAATTCTCGTTTTCTCGCATGGACGTCAGAGGTAATGCATTTTTTGATTCCACTGGCCATTATGGGCTGGTGAGTACCGATGACGGATGGAAAATTCAAAGTATGTTCTTTGTGAATCCCATTACTGTGGGTACTGACTGATGCCACAAAACAGCGCACTTATTTTTGGGGTTGGCCCGCGCCAGGGCGTGGGCGCAGAGTTATGCCATCGCGCCGCTTCCCGCGGCCTCCATGTTTTTGTTAACGGCCGCACGCAAGCCAAAATAAATGCCGTCGTAGCCGATATTGAGGCCGCTGGTGGAAGCGCCACCCCTCTCTTGGCCGACGTCACGCAAGAAAGCGAATTGAGTAAAGCCTTGCAGGCGGTCGCCGCTGATAATCGGCCATTGGAGTTGGCAATTTACAATGCCGGCAATAATCGACCTGAGAAATTTCTCGATGTGACGCCCGAGGTCTACGAGGGTATGTGGCGGGTGATTTGCTTCGGCGGTTTTTTAGCGGCGCAAGCGACTCTGCGTTTGATGCTGGCGCAACAAGGTGAAAGCGAAAAGCAAAGCCTGTTCTTTACCGGTGCGAGCGGCTCTTTACGGGGCAAAGCCGGCTTTTCGGCTTTTGCATCCGGGAAAGGCGCGTTGCGTATGATGGTGCAGTCTATCGCCCGTGAATACGGACCGTCAGGCATTCATGTGGCTCATGTGGTCATCGATGGTGTGATTGAGGGCGAAAAAGTGAAGACCGGCTTCCCGGGTTACATTGAATCAAAGGGCGAGGATGGTGCGCTCAATATCGGCGCCATCGCCGATGCTTTTTTTGCTCTGCACGACCAACACCGCTCCGCGTGGACCCAGGAATTGGATATTCGGCCCTTCAAAGAAGAATTCTGACCGCTCGACGTATCCAGAAAAGTTGCGCTGGCAAATTGCCATACCCGTCTAAGAAAGTGGGGCGGCTGAGCCATAAAGGCTCTCGGTTCTTATTGGGACGAACCGTCCAGCATCTGCTGTGTTCGCAATTCAGTAGGCTGTGAAGCGCCCCGGCATAAACCGGGGCCGCGAGCGAACTTTAGTCGCCGTCGTTTTCTCGTACCTGAACTGACGAGTATAGGTCGTGTATCTGGCACGTACTGATCTCTACGAACTTTGCAAAGGTAGTACTGCCACTCTCGCTGTTGAAAAAGTCGCCCAGACCAGAGCCCATACGCGCGTAGTCAGGCCATGCACCCACCCAGAGGAAATCGAGGTCAGTCATATTGCTTTTGAACATTGGCGTCATGACCCAGGCGTTATAGCCGTCGTCCGGTAGGTTGTCTACTACCTCGCCCCATTCCTCAGTCCACTCCATCAAATCGTCCATACCCATGCCGTCATTAAACTTGCATCCCCAAAACTCGACGGGGTTGGCGGCGGCGATGGTTTGTGCGCTGAGAAAGACTGACAAAATAAGGCTGAGCTTGATTGCTGATTTCATTGTTGTTCCCCCAATAGATTTTTCGACTCGGGCGTCACACCCAAATAAAAGCTATCACATCCTGAATAAGCGATCTGCTGTTTCTTGGCTGGCGTCACAGGTTGCATGCCGATACGCCGGCGCAGCTATTTCATCTTGTTAACATCGAACCCGGTTGGAGATTTAAAGAGGTTTGGCGGGATGAAAGAGCGATTCACTACTTTGCTGGCATGGCTGGCGTTCCTCTGTCTGTTATTTGGCGCACTACCCCTCGGGGCGATGGCGATTGGTTACCAGTTGGAAGCTATGCAGGACAAACCGACACTTAAAACGCTCTCTTGTGAGGAAATAGCGTCGTCAGATTCCGAATATCAGCTTTTGTACCGCACGTTTGAGGCCGCAGAAAAAGACGGGGTCTCTGTCACTTCGGGATCAATAGAGAAGTTCAATCCGCAGATATGCCGTGTGGCGGGATCGGGGACCGCCATCCAATGGCAGCGCGGAGCCGATCATGGGTTTATTTAAACCAATCTCTCGGAGGAGCAGGCCTACGAGCGTCTTGGTTATCGCACTCTTTTCCATGCGCTCTCCAGAGAGCGATGGATCTTTACTGCTTGGATTGCGGCATTCTGGCTGCCTGTCGCTTTGTTGCTTTATTTGCGCACAGGCAGCTTTCGGCTCTTGCCTTGGCGGACATGACGCGTTCATTCGTCGTTTGATAGGCGCGGCCAAAGGGAGGCTACTGTGATTCAGCTCGCAAATATCGCTGTCATGGGCGTGTTGAGATTGTCACCTTTTGATTCATCGATACCGGGCATGTATAGGTATTCTGCGTGGGGGAAGGTCCTGTTCTCGCGCGAGTGGGCGGTGGGCCTGAATGTTATGAGGGTTAGGAGCAAAGAGCCGTATTGGCGGGGAGCAAAAATGAACAAGTTCAATCTGGTTTTATCTGCAGTGGTTGTAGGGACGATGTCGGTTTCCAGCTGGGCGTCCGCTGATACAGGTGCGGCTGACGAGCTGATGGCGGCGCTCAAGGAGTGTAAAGCGGATTCGGCTGCAACGAAGTCTGCGCAGTCCATGATCAAAAAGCATGGCGGCAAGCCAACCGACGATCAGGTTGATGACTGGGTCGATGAGCAGGATGACAAGCTTTTCAAATGCCTCGACAAAAAACTCTGATTGGAGGGTTGCTAGAAAGCCCACACGAGAACCCCGCTCAGTGCGGGGTTTTTTATAAGCTGATCGAAGAGGAAATGGGGCAGATTAGTCGCCACTCCCGCTTTAAAGATGTTTAGACTCGGCAGCATTCAGCGCATTTTCATCATAAGGAAAGCTTCATGATCCAGTTTGTCAAAACTAATGCCGTTTTACTCGCTCTGGTGGCGGTGATCTTGTACCAGCAAAGCGAGCTGAAAGAGGTTGAGCGCACGCTGAACTACATCTATGCGGCGGTGCAGACGAATAACACCGACATTCAGGCGACCAAAGAAGAGGTGTGGGTGGTAAGCGATTTGTTGGTTGCCATATACGAAGAGGAAGCCGCTGCAGCCAAGTAATTGCGCCTTCCTATGAGGCCCCTATTTTTCGTCGTCAGTTAACGTTGCCCAGAGCAGGTGCTGGCTAGCGCGCGATGAAAGTCCTGCTGCAGAGGCTTATGACATGATGGGCATCCCTCCATACCATCACGCTGCTGACACTGTCATTCTAAATCCTTCTCTCCAGCAAAGACGGCGTGCTTAGCAAAGATCCCGGCCTGTTTGATCGGGTGCTGTTTTGATACGGCGATTTATTCAGCTTACTCCCCGGTGCGCAGCCATTTTGGTTCTTCGCAATGCCGCCCATTTTATGGTCGGTACTGTGGTTTTTGTCGGACCGGCTCGTCATCCTGCCATGGCGGTTGAATGCGCCTGATGAGCTTGAGAACTGGCGGTAGCTGATCGTTTTGGTGTCTGAGCGCTAACGAAAAGCGTCCTTTGTCCAGATTTTGTTTGATCCAGTCGGCGCTCGAGTGGGTACCACGTGAAACCTCGCTTGAAGGCAACTTTCATGATTTTCGGATTCAGCCACTACTCAGTCGTCACCCGCGCGTCCGCGGAGCGCACCACCGATGGCCGAGCTGGTCGGGGTGAGGAGCGCTCGCAGGCGAGCCAAACTTCTGCACAGATATATGATCTGGCGCATCAGCGGCGTCTGAGAGCGCTCCAGTCCTACATCGAACAAGGGTATACCCTGAGTGAGGCGGCACGTTTGCTGGGCGTATCGAATTTGACCGTGCTTCGCTGGGATGACCACGGGCGCCGATAGGGTTTTATACCACGCTAACTGAATCGCCTGCGAACACCTTACCCGCTTGCACTACTGACGCATAAGTTCCCAGATTGCCTTCACTATTGGCGACCAGCTTGCGCATGATTTGCGCATCTTGCGGCAGGTCGTCAAAACCGTGTGTGGTCATGGAGCATCGGGGACACGTCATCTCAATTTTCAGCGTCACACTGCCTATCGACAATGTCTTCCCCACCCACGCTTGCTCGGGAAAGGGGTGATCGCTGCCGGAGATATCCACCAGCAGGTTGGGTCTAAAGCGCCGGACGTCAAATAGAGAATCCCCGTTTAGCTGATTCATGGTGGCCAAAGACTGCTGGCTCATGACGGATATTGGAAACGCGTCAAAATAAGTGCCCGGCGGCGACTCAAATTCCAGAAGTTCTTCAAATCCCGTTAGATCAGGGAGTGGCTCATCCGGTAATCGCCCGAATACTGCCCTCAGCTCCTGTTCAAAATCTTCGGTGTCTGGTGCGCCGCGACGGTAATGGTCCAGCTGCTCGGCTGGGAGCAGTGGCCACAAAGTCACCGGGTGATTCAGCTTGTCGCTGAGCCACTCGTTAATACCCTCAGAGCTTGCAGAGGCTGAGTCCCCATCGGGGGCTGTAATGAGCGGTGCTGCAGGTCCAGATTGTGCTGCCAGCGTCATCAGCTGGGGGATTTTTTTGCCGCCCCGAATGCCGCCGCGTTTCTCATCCCGCACCGCCCAGCCTCGATCACCAGCGATGCCAGCCTTCCCAATATCGGCCTCGCTCAGTGCCTCTCCCATCATGGATTTCACCGGGTAGCGGTACATGTTGGTGACTGAGGTATTGCTCATAGCGATTTTCACGTAAGGGGTTTAGAGCAGTTTACTGCAGGATGGCTTTGCTCAAAAAAATGTCATCGACCTAATACTGTTTCGCCACATGGCCGTTGCGCTTTAGGAAAGACGCGTTGGGTGATATTCGTTCGGCTTTCACCTTAGTTAGGGTGACGGGTGCTGCGGGGCTGAACCCTCTGACCGTGAGTGTTAGTCTCCGATGCATCCTTTTAAGGCGGAATACGGGATGTCTGGTCGATTACAAAACAAAGTTGCCGTGGTCACGGGAGGTGCCTCGGGTATCGGTGAAGGCATTGTCAGGCGCTTCTGTGCTGAGGGTGCCAAGGTCATCCTCGCCGATGTCGATGAGGCCAACGGACCCCGCATTGCGTCTGAATGTGGTGCAGAGTTTACCCGGCTTGATGTCAGTTCGGCGGGAAGCTGGCAGTCGCTCGAGAGCAAGATACGAGATGACAAAGTTCAGCTCGATATTTTGGTCAACAACGCCGGTGTCGTGACGGGCCTGGATATCACCGCCGTCACGGTTGAGGCCTGGCAGCAGCTGATGAGCATTAACCTGACGGGGGTAATGCTGGGTTGTCAGACGGCGATCTCGTTAATGCGCGAAAACTCTGGCAGTTCTGGCGGATCCATTATCAATATGGCGTCGTCCACTTCTTATCTTGCGATACCCGATGTCGCGTACACAACGTCCAAGGCGGGGGTGGTGGGCCTCACCAAATCGGTCGCGGTGCACTGCGCTAACGAGGGTCTCAATATCCGTTGCAACTCGATTCACCCCGGCGCAACGCTCACCAATATTCTCAAGACTGCCATTGAGCAGGCGCCTGAGGTGGAAGACGCCTGCAAGAAAATGTCGCCCCTTAATCGCATGGGCACGGTAGAGGAAGTGGCAGCTATGGCGCTCTTTCTGGCTTCTGACGAGGCAAGTTTCTGCACCGGTGGTCAGTTTCCGGTTGAGGGCGGGACCGTCAGCCAACACCCTACAATGTAGGCGTTGGCGCCTGATTAGGGGCCCGCGGCCAGAAATGACCAAATTTTACGCTTGAGTTTGCCTCGAAATTTGATACGTTGACCGTGTGACAGGACGTTACAGACATCAGACAGGAGGTCTCAGATGTGTTCTTACGCAGTTTCCTGCGCAAACTCCGCTATTTTGCAGTCCATGCCGCTCGCGCAATCAGCCTATGGCGCCGGCTCTCAGTCCGGTTCTTCCGACTCACCTGTGCTCAGCACACTCACTCCTGACTCACCTCCGGCGGCGAGCCGAACGATCCTCGGGATGGCTCTGTCGTGAGCACAGCGATGACTTTGGCCGCCAACTTGCGGGCTGTCATGGCCGAGCGGGGGCTGTCACCTGAGGAGCTGGCGCGAGACTGCGCGTTAGAACCGACGATCGTATGGTCAGTATTGTTGGGCGATGGTGGGAGCACGCTGGCACAAATCGATCGCTTGCTGGCGTGTCTTGATGTGTCGCTCGATGATCTCCGAGTAGAGCACTATCCCGACCGACAGGCCGGTCTGCTTGGAGGGCGTGCGCAACTAGAACAATATTGGGCCTTACCGGCAGACCAACGCGCTCAGGTTGACGCCTTTATGTGCAGCGCCGATCACTCTGTTGCTCGGTCGCAATCTGCCCTTGGTAGGCAACGAGCAGCGAAACCGATTCTGTCTGAGGCGGAACGCCGGATCGTCATGAATTTCTGACCCGGTTCAGAGCTCGACCGCGGCTGGAGGCGTCAGTGTTCGTTGGGAGCGAGACCCTGTCGAGCCTGAGATTTTTGATAACATCGGTTCATGGCTCCAGCGTCTTCACTGCGGCAATCCTATTTTCATTTGGTCCTGACTGCTGAGCAGGTGAAGCTCTTTTATTCCGGTGATAAAGCTCGGGTGCAGGTCACCGACGCCGCCGGCAAAACACTGAACATTCCCTGGTCTGCTTTGGCGCCCTACGTCACACGCCTGGGCGTGCGGGGCAAATTTATTATCCGTTACGATGCCGCCGGCAAGCTCAGAGATTTGCGTCGCGCCGACTAGCCAGCATTTGCTGCGCGTGGCTGTGGCGGTCTTCCATTGCCGGTAGGGCAATCTTCAACCCACATCATCACTGCGGTAGGTATTTCACCCGCTGCATGCTAGGCCCACTGGTACCGAGGTTGCCTTGAGCATCTTGTCTGTGGGGGCGTTAAGAGAGGGAATCCCGGTCCGGCGCTGTCCGGCGTTGCTCTTCCCTGATCAGCACGATCAGCAAAGTCATTGGTATCAAGCGTATTAGCACAAATACCGCAAACGGCCAGACATCCTCCAGCGTGAGGTACTCATAAAACTGACTAAACCGCGTCGCGATGGCATAAAGATAAATGCTGATGGCTGAGACCAGCGATTCGATGTAGAACCGATCGAAGGTCATAGCCAAGTTCACGCAAAGAAAAAGCAAAAACACCAGAAGCGTCCGGATCTTCAGGTCGGTCACGCCTTGCTCAGGCGGCGCGTTCACTTGATCTAGCCAGCCCTCCATAATCCCGGTGCCTGAGACAAACAGAAAGGCGAGGGCGCAAAGATTGAGCGCATAAAAGGATCTGCGCGCCAGCTGCGACCTGATGTGCAGATTGTAGGCAATAGAGTTGAGGCTGACGGCCCCGGCGCTGGCCGCGAGCGCCTCTATTTCTTCTTTGCTCAACTTGTCGTTCATGCGCTTTCGATGCTTCGCCGCAGCACTGCCGAGTAAACCAACATCAACATAAACAAGGGCCGCAGCGCGTAAAGGGATCCCGCCAACGGGTGTTCAGGCAGAAAAAAAGAGGATTCAATAACTAAAAAATCCTCTACAAAGGTCGCCCCGGAGTAGCTGGCAGCAGCGACCACCAGTAGGCTAAAAGGTCGCCCTCGCGCGACTTGTATAGAGATCATTAAGAAGAAACTGGTGACAAAGAAGGTACGGGTCAGGTGAATCCAGACGCTGGGGTCTCGTTCCGTCGAGGTAAAAAGTCCCGCGTAATAGAGCACATGAAGTCCCAATAGGCCGCAGGCATAGGCGGCCAGCAGGGCAAATACAATGCGCTCCGAGCGTGTCATGGGATCAAGCTATTTTTACCGCTGGCTGCTCCTCATTTTTATAAAGGGACCCACCTATTTATTTTTATAGAGGGACCTACCTATCGCTAAACGAAAGTGTGCGCCTGTGAACGGGTGTGCGTCAATGCTAAAACTTTGCACTGCTCCAGTGACACCGATTTCCGAACCATCATGAGCTTTAAACAACCTAGCAATCGATCGTGGAGAAAATTTGAAACTATGACTTGCATCGATTCTCAAAATTGGGGCCCTGCCGATGGTTCGGCAGGCGCTGAGTGCAAAGTGAGTAAGGCTAGAACTGACTCTAGGTGATTCAGGAGCAATGCCGCTACGGCAAGGGCGCAGTGATTAAGGGTTCAGGGGTATTCAGGCCTTCCCCAGGACCCGTGAGCCTTTACCCGAAGCGCCTTCTACTCCTGACGCGGAGTACAGCACAGTCATGTCCTCGGTGCCCTGCAGTACATTGAGCGCCGCTTTCGTGCGATCGCTGAGCTTGCTGATCAGCGCGCCGTTTCGACGATTGAGTTCTTGGCATTCTCCAGCAAGCGCCGCTAAACGGTCTTGAAGGGTTTGCAGATCCGCTTTGACTGCCTCAGGCAGATCGTCTGGTGGGCGACGACTCATCTCGGCTTGATGCGCCTGAAGCGCCTCGTTTTTGGCCGCAATGGCTGCATCGATCTCATTCGCATTGCCCCCGGAGAGGGCAGCCGACTCGCGTTGCAGCGCCTCATGCAGTGACGTCAGGGTCAGCAACTCCTGCTCCAGAGCCGCGACAATAGTGCCGACGGAATCGTTCACCGAGAGGCGCTCGGTTGTGTCAGGAGCCGCAAGGGTGTGGGCATGGCCTTATAGGAGTGACTTCTCCGCGGACAGCAGACCGTCTATCACCTTGTCAGTGTCAACGGCGTAGCTACCATCTGAAATGCTCTGGCGAATAGACTCGACGCGAGCTTGGTCAACGCCGGAGAGGGACTTGAGCTGGCCTTCGAGCGCGGCGATTTCAGCGGCAGATTGAGACAGTGATACTGCGTCAGAAGGCGCAACGCGCGCACTATCGGCGCCGCTCTGGCCCGAGATCGAACGTGACGGACCGGCTGACTCAGCGCGGTTAAGGCGCCCAGACGAATCACCCGTTTGCGTCTTTGAGACATTACCCATGTCAACGTTGCTCATAATATCCTCTCTCGAACGCGTATTGCGTCCTCAACATCCATGTTATCACTGCTATTAGCGACGCTCCAGCAGAAAACTTTAGATGTTGATTCACCGTATTGTTACCGTTCCATCACGACCCACAATGCCCTCCAGCCGTCGGCCGGAGCGCTCGTTGGCCACCAAAATGCGATCCCCGGCGGCGCCTGAGGCCAGCGCCTTGCCCTGCATGCGCACTTGCACGCCGGCGAGACCCGAGACCAGCGTCACTTCCTGACCCCGCTCAATCAGAATTGGATGCATTAGCTGACTGAATCTCAGCGGCTGACCAGCGCGTAGCGCTCTTTTGGCCTGTTTGCCGATAATATCGACCTGATCGACGATAATGTGATCAAAATCGCTGCGGATTTCGATTTTCTCGATCGCAACATCAGCCGCCGAGATGATGTCGCCTCTGGGCACGGATTCGGTCAGCACCGGGATGTCGGTATAGGCGTTGACCGTGCCTCGCACGTAGATGGTCCAGGGCTTGGTGCCATTGCACCGCACGCCCACACTCACCGCCCCCAGAGTGCGGGTGCTGTTGGCTGGCAGGGCCTGCAGTGGCTCGTTGCACAAAGCCGGGGCAAGGCGAGAGTCTAGAGGGCGGATGGATACCATCACGTCATCGTAGCCTCTGGCAACGGCAGCAGTGGTGGCCACCTCCCGGGCGATATCCATAATGTCCTCTAGGGGCTGATTGGCCCGGGCCAGCGCCGCGGCATGGTTCAATGCGGCGGCGGCGACCAGACAAAAAGCTGAAAAGCGCCAAAAAACCGTCATGTTTTGCTCCAAAATGGCTTCTTGCACCAAACCCTGCAAAAGCTGTGCCATAAATGTAGCGGTTGACCAGTAGCGCGCCGCAGCGTTCTGCCTTCCCGCTAACTATTGTCGCATTTTCCTCCTCCATCAGTATGCAGGCTGTCGCTGTTTCTGCCGGCCGGCCCTCTGGCGTTTTCAAGCGGCAAGGCTTGGCGATACCCGTTTTGCCGGCTTGCCGGTTTTTGCCGGTTTAGCGCTTGCTCTGAGGTCTCTCCAAGCACCCAAGAACTCATAACCTAATGAATAACATAAAAAAAAACTTATTGGCACGCGCATTGTATGTATCGATACGGAAAAGGAGCGCACAGTATGAGCGGTTTGGACAAAGCATTTGGAGTATCGCCACAGGTTTTGGCTCTGCGGACGCAGAAGCTCAACCTGTTGTCGGCCAATATCGCCAATGCCAGCACGCCTGACTACAAGGCCCGCGACATCGACTTCAGAGCGGCAATGAGCACGGCTTTGAATGAGTCTTCGCAGCTAAAGCGCACCCACGAGCAACATTTTGACATTAACGGCGCCACCAGCGGTGCCCCGGTGAAGTATCGGGTGCCCTCACAGGCCTCGGTAGACGGCAACACGGTGGAGATGCATCGAGAGCACACCGCCTTCATGGAGAACGCGGTGCGCTATCAGGCCAGCGCGAACTTCCTCGACAGCAAGATCCGGGCGTTGCGCACTGCCATCAAGGGTGAATGATCATGAGCTTATTTAATGCCATCAACATTTCGGCGACCAATCTCGAGGCGCAAACCATCCGGTTAAACACCGTCTCGAGTAACCTCGCCAACGCCAACTCTGTATCGGGTTCTGAGGCGGACACCTACAAGCCGTTGGAGCCATTGTTTGCGCCCATGCTCAACCAGGCGCAGATGGGCATGTCGAATGAAGGCGCGGGCGTCAAGGTCACCGCGGTCATGGAATCTAACGAGCCGGCAAACAAAGAATACATGCCAGGCCACCCGCTCGCTGACGAGGAAGGTTTTATCTATACCCCGGCCGTTGATCAGGCGCAGGAGGCGGCCCACATGATGGATGCCTCACAGGCCTATAAAAGCTCAGTTGAGGCCATTAATACCACTAAGGCGCTGATCATGCGCACGCTGACCATCGGTCGCTGAGGATCTAAGTCATGACGATTGTATCCAATACTAGTGAGATGTTTCCGGCGCCCGGCGCGACCAGTAGCAAAGCGAACAGCATGACGGACATGGGCGCAGACGATTTTCTGACACTCATGGTGGCTCAATTGCAGCATCAGGACCCGACGAAGCCTATGGACAATACAGAGTTCGTGGCACAGCTAGCTCAGTTTAGTACCTCGACCGGTGTGCAGGAGTTGAATGAGAGCTTCAGTGGCCTATCTGCATCGCTCACATCTAGTCAGATGCTGCAAGCAACCGATTTAGTCGGTCGACAGGTCAGTACCGAATCGAATGTGGGTTTCCTTGAAGCGGCCACTGACCAAGACGGTGAGGCGGTTGGGGTGCTTGATGCCACGGTGTCACTGGGTGGCAACCGCGGCGGCATGCTGTACGTCCAGGATATGACCGGGCAGCTTGTTTACAGCGCGGCGCTGCCGGCAGACGCGACGGGTGACTTTCAGATCCGCTGGGGTGGCACAGACGCCAGCGGCAACATGATGCCGCCCGGCAGTTACAGAATTTCGGCTGAAGCCAACGTGGGTGGAGAGATGGCTTCGGTCCCCGTTTACGCGCACAGCCGCGTCCAATCGGTTTCGATTAACCCGGCAACCGGTACGGCGTCATTGAATCTGGTTGATGGCAGCAAGCTCAGCTTCGCTGAAATCAGAAATATTTTTTAATCATTATCCACTCTAAGGAGATACAGAGATGGCCTTCACGACCGCATTATCCGGTGTCAACGCAGCTCAGTCTGACCTAGACGTTATCAGTAACAACATTGCGAACAGCTCGACCACAGGCTTTAAAACCGGCCGAGCCGAATTTGGCGATGTGTACGCGCAGAGCCTTTTGGGCACCACCACACCGACCCCCGGTCAGGGCGTTAAGGTCACAGGCATTACCCAGCAGTTTAGTCAGGGTGATCTGGAATTCACCGATAACGCACTGGATGTTGCCATTAACGGCGACGGCTTTTTTCAGGTCAAGGATGCCGGTGTAGTCGAATACACTCGCGCGGGTGCCTTTAAGATAGACAAAGACGGTTTCGTATCGACGGTATCTGGCGCTCGGGTTCAGGGCTTTCAGGTCGACGCGACAACCGGCAAAGTGACCGGCACCGTCGGCGATATCCAGACGCAAGCTACGTTGTTGGCTCCCAAAGCCACTACCAAGGCGACCTTCACCGGTAACCTTGACGCCAGAGACGGCAACAAGACAGCAGGTAACTTTGTTGCGACTGATGCGTCCACCTATCACGCTACGACCTCGATGGCCGTATTCGATAGCCAAGGTAACTCTCGTGTTCTCGATTTGTATTTCATAAAGACAGCCGACAACACGTTTAGCGTTATGAGCTACTTAGATGGTGCCACCACTACCGCTGGCGCTACGACCCCATTGATTACCGGTTTACCGTTCAGCACCGCCGGCGCCTATGACGCTGCGGGGGGTGGGGGCAATAAAGGACTGGCAACCATAACGAAGGGCGCTGCAGACGGTGTAGCGGCTATTTCGATTGCCTTAGATATTACAGGGTTGACGCAGTTCGGCTCCAACTTTGCCATCAATACTGCCACTCAGGACGGTTACTCAGCGGGTCAGTTATCTTCTATTGAGGTTAGCGACGTCGGCTTGGTTTCTGCTCGATACAGTAACGGTATCTCAAGCTCATTGGGGCAGTTTGCGCTAGCCGATTTTGGAAATGTGAACGGGCTCCAGCCGGTTGGCAGCACTAACTGGATCGAGACCTTTAAGTCTGGTCAGCCTGTCCTGAATAAGGCGGGGGATGCCAATCTCGGCCTGATCCAGGGCTTTGCGCTGGAGCAGTCTAACGTGGCGATTACTCAGGAGCTGGTTGACCTGATCGTCGCGCAGCGCAACTTCCAGGCCAACGCACAGGTAGTACAGGCCGAAGACGCGATCACCCAAACAATCATCAACATGCGCTAATCGCTAATCGGACGGCGTAAGGGATAAAGCAATGGATCAGTTGGCTTACATATCGGCTCGCGGCATGCGTGAAATCATGCTGCAACAGGCCGTCAACAGCCACAACCTTGCGAACGCCTCTACGCCAGGGTTTCGCGCCAGCTTAATGCAGGCCGAGAGCAATTATGTGATCGGTCAGGGTTTTGATACCCGGGCGTTTTCCTCTGTCAGCAAGATTGATGTCGACCTGACTCCAGGCCCCATCAAAGCCACCGGGCACGATCTCGATGTAGCGATCACCGGCGAGGGATGGATTGCCATACTCGGCCCCAATGGTGGCGAGGCGCTCACGCGTCGCGGCGACCTGCGGGTCGATGAAGCCGGTCAGCTGATTAACGGTGCTGGCCAGCAAGTCATGGGCGATGCGGGTCCGATTACCTTACCGCCTTACCAGTCGCTTTCGATCGGTGGCGACGGCACGGTGTCGATTGTGCCCCTCGGTGAGCAGCCCAATGCGGTGGCGATCTTGGATCGCATCAAGTTGGTGAACCCGCCGGTGGAGTCGCTCGAGAAGTCGGAGGAGGGCCTGATTGTCGCCAACGGGGGCCTTGAGACTGACCCCGACGCGAATGTGTCGCTGGTCACCGGTTCTTTGGAGGGTAGCAACGTCAGTGCCGTCTCGGCGATGGTCGAAATGATCGAATTGGCGCGGCAGTTTGAGTCAGAGGTCAACATGCTCGAATCCGCAGAAGAAATTGATTCAGACAGTATCCGTTTGATGCGGGTCGAATAGGAATAGATTATGAACCAGTCACTATGGATTTCTAAGACGGGCTTGGACGCGCAGCAGACCAAGATGTCGACCATCTCCAACAACTTGGCCAACGTGGGCACCACCGGTTTTAAGCGCGGTCGCGCGATTTTTGAAGACCTTCTGTACCAAAATGTTCGCCAGGTGGGTGCCCAGTCCTCGCAGGACACGGTGCTGCCCTCGGGTCTTCAGGTAGGCACTGGTACCCGCGTGGTCGCAACCGAGCGCTTGTTTACTCAGGGCAACCTGACCAAGACTGACAACGCACTGGACATTGCCATTCAGGGTCGAGGTTTCTTTGAAATTCTGATGCCTGACGGCACACAGGGTTACACCCGCGACGGTTCGTTTCACATCAACGATCAGGGCTTGGTGGTGACCTCAGCGGGTTACCAGCTCCAGCCGCCGATCACCGTACCGGCAGATGCCATGTCGATTACGGTCGCCGGCGATGGCACGGTGAGCGTGCAGCAGCCCGGCACACCGGCTGCCACCCAGATCGGTACCGTGCAGTTGAACGACTTTATTAACCCCGCAGGCCTTCAGGCCCGCGGCGAGAACCTCTTTATGGAGTCGGGCGCTAGTGGCGCCCCTCAGCCGGGCAACCCCGGATTGAATGGCCTTGGCACCTTGGCGCAGGGCTATGTTGAGAGTTCTAACGTGAACGTGGTGGAGGAGCTGGTGAACATGATCGAGACCCAGCGCGCCTACGAAATGAACTCTAAAGCAATTTCGACTGCGGATCAGATGCTGCAGTACGTCTCGCAAAACCTCTAGGTGACTGAGATGGCCGCCATGCGCTTACTGAGTTTGACAATCCTGGGCCTTGCATACGCAGGGCTGGTCGGTTGTGCCGGGGTCGAAAGCAAAGGATCGGACCCGTATGCATCGATCGAGCCCATTGTTTACCCCACCGCAGAGGAATCACCCCCCACGGGTGGTCTGTTTGCGCCCAAGCGCAAGTTAACGTTGTTCGCCGATGTGCGCGCTTATGAGGTGGGTGACATCGTGAGTGTGGTGTTAATGGAATCGACCAGTGCCGCCAAGTCAGCCGATACCGAGCTTGATAAAGGGTCGAGCGTTGATATTGCCAACCCGACCATTGTCGGCGCGCCCGTTGAGTGGAGCACCAATGGCAACAGCTACAACCTGAATATGGGGCTCGATTCCACAAGCTCTTTTGGCGGTGAGGCCTCGAGCTCACAGAACAACTCATTGCTGGGCGCCATTGCCGTACAGGTCTCGCAAGTGTTGCCCAACGGCAATCTGATGATTCAGGGTGAGAAATGGATACAGATCAATCAGGGCGATGAGTACATCAAGCTGCGCGGCATTATCCGGCCTGAGGATCTCAGCGCCACAAACAGCATTCCCTCAACCTTGGTGGCCGATGCGCGCATTTCCTACGGCGGGACCGGGCCTCTTGAGGAGAGCAATTCACCTGGATGGTTGACGCGGTTTTTTATGAGCCCGTTGATGCCGTTCTGATTAGCGAGGTGTAACGAAGATGAAAAACCTCAAAAAAATGATGACTTGGATCGGTTGCTGTTCGCTGGCTCTCTTGCCGGCGTTTGCGCTGGCTGAGCGGGTCAAAGATATCTCGCAGGTCCAGGGCGTTCGTGGCAATCAGCTGGTGGGTTACGGGTTGGTGGTTGGCCTCGACAGCAGTGGTGACCAGGTCACCCAGACGCCGTTCACCGTGCAAAGTATCAAGAGCATGCTGGCCCAGTTGGGGGTGAACGTGCCGTCCAATATCAATCCGCAGACTAAGAACGTCGCGGCGGTGATGGTTCATGCTGAATTGCCGCCCTTCGCCAAGCCCGGACAGACCATCGATGTGACTGTGTCTTCCATGGGTAACGCCAAGAGCCTCCGCGGTGGTGCGTTACTGATGACACCGCTCAAGGGCATCAATGGCGAGATCTATGCTATTGCGCAGGGCAGCCTGATTGTGAGCGGTTTCGGTGCAGAGGGGGCCGACGGCTCCAGCGTGACGGTGAATACACCCAGTGCGGGCCGCATCCCCAATGGGGCGACGGTTGAGCGTTCTGTGCCGAGCCCGTTCGATGACGAGCCGCGCATTACCCTGAATTTAAATGCGCCTGATTTCACCACGGCCCAGCGACTGGCGGCTTCGATCAATAACACCCTCGGCGAGGGCATAGCGAGCCCCGTCGATGCGGTGTCAGTTGATGTGCGGGCGCCGGTTTCAGCTGCCGCTAAGGTCGAATTTTTGTCGATTCTCGAGAACCTGCCGGTCGACCCCGCCGCGGCGTCTGCAAAGGTCGTGGTCAATTCACGCAGCGGCACGATCGTGATTGGCAGCGACGTGCGCATCAAAGAGGCGG